>JAFXTY010000040.1 GCA_017535435.1 Spirochaetia bacterium
AGGGTCATCAGCTCTTCTGCAGTTTCGCACTCCAATGCTTTTTCAAGCATCTCTTTTGTAATTTTTGTCATGTCAATCGGCATATTCTTCCTCCTTGTCGCCAACCTTAAGATCTTTAATGTACTTTACACCGCCCGGAACAGCAACCTGGGAATCGCCTGCAAAACACTTTGAGCACTCCATTAGTAAGCTGTATAACAGGTTCCTCCTCCTGCCACTTTATCAAGAGCTTTCTCGTCAAGTTCAAAGTCATCCAACTCGGTCAGGTAAGCCTCGGCTTCTGCTTTTGTGATTTCAAAGCCTTCAGACTTTGCCAGTGCCATCAGCTCTTCTGCAGTTTCGCACTCCAATGCTTTTTCAAGCATCTCTTTTGTTAACTTTGATTTGTCAATCGGCATATTTTCCTCCTTGTCTATCAACTAAGCGATGTACAGTTCAGCCTCTTCTTTGGTGATTGTAATTCCGTTGGCCTTTGCAAGAGACATCACCTCATCGGCTGTCTTGCACTCCCTCGCTTTTTTAAGAAGTTCGCGTTCTCTCTGTGTGAAATACCCTTCGGTAGCAATTCCAGCGACGAAAAATACATTCTCATCCCCATCCTCGCCAACAAGGACGTCATATACTGTCTCCCGCTTTCCTGTGAACTTGACATCAAGTACAGTGACTGTTCCGCCATCCCGGAGAAGTGCCTTCTTTCCTTTTGCAAACTTTACCATGCAATGCTGATTATGAGCCAGATACAGAGTCTGGCTTTCGGTGGTGTGCCACAGAGTTCCGTCTGAGAAAGCTACCTCAACAATTTCCTCTTCCGCAGGTTGCATCACTTCGGTCACCACGCCGATGATTTCCTTTCCAGACACATCCAGGGTAATAACTTTGTCGCCAAGCTTCAAATCCTTAATGCACTTTATTCCACCTGGTACAGCAACCTGGGAATCGCCGGCAAAGCACAAATGTTCATTTTTATCACAACCATCTGTACCCCAGATGGTCACCTTGTTACAACTACCCCCTGCCACTTTCTCCAAAGCAGCACTGTCCAGTTCCATGTCCTCGAACTCGGCCAAGTAAGCCTCTGCCTCTTCCTTTGTCAGAGTGAAACCATAGGTCTTGGCCAGGGCAATCAGTTCGTCGGCTGTCTTGCACTCCAATGCTTTAGCAACCATTTCCTTTGTAATTTTTGTCATGTCAATCGGCATGTTTTCCCCCATATCCTTTAAGTATATTATCGCATATTATATTTGTCAAAATAATAAAATCAGAGGCCTTTTCCTGGCAAAGCTCAGCAACTTTGGCCTCAACTATGTCCAGTGCCCTGTCTACAGCCTGGTATACTTCTGTCCTTTCCCAGGGCAGCACTTTCCGGCAGTAAAAGGTCAGGCGGCCGGTACAGCTTTTTCCTTCATTCTCCAGCCCGAAAAAGAGCCGCTGCCGCTGTGCAGAAAAGCTGCCGAATGCCGCAAGCTGTCCCATGACATCAGCTGCAATCTCATCCAGGGCATGGTTCTGCATACTTCCCCAAAGGCGCAATGTCTCGTAGTGGGTGCATTCGTGTGCCAATCGCAGGGCAGTGGAGCGGCAGAGCCAGTCAGCCTCATCAAGCCCTAATGCCGAACCTGGAACATTGCTGTAGGGAGCATTCCCCAGCAGTATCAATCTGGAATTATGCAGCTGGGGTGCCTTTGCCTCCATGGTAAAAGCATTGATGGTAAGCGGCAGTTCCCTGCTTTCAGAACGGCCATCCAACAGTGCCTCCATATAGCAGAAATCATCATGGCAGCCAGTGGAGATAACTGGAATCCTGCCCCCAGAAGTAGATGCAAAATAGATTTTAATGGCATCTGGCTGCAACAGCGGAAACCGGTCTACAGGGAGCTTGAATGTGTCTGAAAGAAACTGCAGGGCATCTTCCCCGGCCGCCTCTTTCCACAAAGCGGTAAAAAGTTCATCTGGCAGGGGAAGAAGGGCCGGTTCATTCAGAACATCATATCGGTAAGATAGGTACTCTTGGGCAGAAATAAATGGCATATATTAATCAGATCAGATTCTGAGGACAGTGTTTAACCATATAGCATCCACCACCGGCGATTTTATCCAGCTCGGTCGTATCCAGCTCCACATTTTCAAGCTCAGCCAGGTAAGCCTCTGCCTCAGCCTTGGTGATTTCAAATCCTTCAGTTTTGGCCAGTGCAATCAGCTCATCAGCAGTTTTGCAGTGTGATGCTTTCTCAAGCATCTCTTTGGTGATTTTTGTCTTGTCAATCGGCATTTTATTTCTCCTTTTTAAATGTAAATCCAGTCTTTTCCAGAATATTCATCATCTCTTTCTGGCTCCGGGTCTCCATTATAATCTTCCGGTCTGCTTCTGAAATCCTGGAGACAGGTCCTGCCAGGGACAAAGTAAGCTCTTCCTGATGGTTTTTCTCCCAGTCGGCACCACATACCCTGGAGATTACAAAATCTGATATTTCTTTGAATTCGCCGCAGCATTCCCTGAAGAAACTGCCATGTGTATACTTTGCTCTTGATCCGCAGCCACCACGGCAGGTAAATATATACGGACATTTCTGGCAGGCTTCCATAAGGTCTGTTGTACGGGTCTTCCATTTAGCCCTCTCAAAGTTCCAGACTGCCTGGCCTGTCTCCTGGTTGATATATCCTGCAACAGCATCTTCCTTGGCCACCACGTCCCAGCACTGGTACACTTTTCCAGCTGGATCAATGACCATCATTCCAGATTCGGAACCACAATAGCATGGATTGAAGTCCGGGTAGTTCTCTTTCTTAAGCAGCTCCATCAGCGCACCTGCAGGGACACTGTACTGGCTCTGATGCTCTATAGCATCCCGCATTGTGAATCCTATGCTCAGAAGCTCATCTATGATCTCATGCTCCATCACATTGTTCTCAGAATGAGCATCATCATTTATGGCTTTGAAATAGTATCTGTAATTCTTATATTCCAGGAATCCATGGGCATTGATATCGTCAACCAGCTCTTTAATGCCATGTAGGTTCCCACGGTTTATGTTGACACGCATACTTATCTGTATATCATTCTTAAGTGCCAGCTCAATATTCTTAAGGATTTTATCATATGTGCCACAGCCGCTCTTGTGGAGCCGCATCCTGTCGTTCACATCTTTCACGCCGTCCACGGTAATCTGCAGGTTTACGAACTTGAATTCCTTGATAAGGTCTATGAAAGATTCAAGCTCATACCCGTTGGTGATGGCATTTATCTCCAGATCCATCTCTTTGCAATGCTGGCAGATTAAGCGTATAGTCTCCATGTTCTTGGCCAGGAGTGGCTCTCCGCCATACAGGGTGCATCCGGTGACTTTGTAACCCCTGTTCTTATAATCTTTAAGAGTCTGGAATACAGATTCAATCATCTGGGGGCTCATGTTCAGGTTCAGCCATTCCTGGCCTTTGCACAGCCGGTGCTGCTCAAAGCAGTAGGGACAGCGGAAATTGCAGTCATAAGTAGGCAAGATTACTGGTCCTATACTGCTTCTGGCAATGATAGTCCTGTATATGCGGCCCATCAGCTTAAGATCGGCAACCTCATCTTCCTCGGTCTTGCAGGTGATATGTCCCCGCAGAAGAAGCTTTTCCCGCAGGGCCAGGGGAAGTTTATCAAAATCCCCGGATTTTACCTTGTCGGCATCTTCTTTCTTCAGGATATCCAATGCACCATAAAGGCCATTGAACAGAATAGTCCTATCTTTTATCTCTTCTTCTTTCTCATTGATAAGAGGAAGAAAAAGCTCGTATGTGCTTACTCTCAATTTTTACCAGTCTCCCCGTATTGTACCGTCATCTTATTCATGTTTTGTTTGTGCAAAGCGAGTATCTTGATTTATCGCAGCCACCGCCGGCAACTTTATCAGCCATACAACTTTGCATTTATGGTCCTGGTTGTTCCATCACCACCGGCGACTTTATCCAAAGTCTCTTTGTCCAGCTCCATATTCTCAAGCTCATCCAGGTAGGCCTGTGCCTCTTCTTTAGCCAGCTCAATGCCGGCTTCCTTTGCAAGCTCAATGAGTTCCTCAGGTGTCTGGCACTTGGAAGCCAGTTCAATCTGCTCTTTTGTCAAGGAATTAAGGTTTAGTTTTTCCATTTGTTGTCTCCTTTGATTTAGTATTAATTAGACCAACTCTTATTCTGGGATTTTTTAACCTGGCAGGCACCGGGGTTATGGCCTCCGCCGGCAACTTTATCCAATGTCTCTTTGTCCAGCTCCACATCCTCAAGCTCATCAAGATATGCCTGTGCCTGTTCTGTTGTCAGCTCAATGCTATGATGCTTCATAATCCGATTCCATATCCTGGTCTCAAGGCCTATGTTCTCTGATGAGAAATCTGACTGCTTAAAAAGATTTTCTATTTCGTCCATCTCACTTATATATACGAACCTTATTTATCAAAATTGACAGGTTTTAAAAAAAAATTATCAATTTTTTCCAGAATATACTCTCAAGTTCCCATTCACATTTTCATCTGATTTCACAACCAGCTGTTTTACGAAGCGTGGCTCCATTTTGTCTGTCCTCTTAGATTGCACCCACCAGCAACTTTATCCATTTGTCGTCTCCTGAATTATAAATTAGTATATAATTTAAACAGTTGTCAATAAAAATGAACGCAGTCTGGCCTCAGAACCCCAGCAAATATTACCGAGCAGGGGTGCCTTTTGCTAAAATTGTGAAACACTTCAGGAACTGAATTTTTTTTGCATCCTTCGCCTTTTTAATGATTGCCTCTGTGTATGGGGCCATGGCTTCTTCGTATGGGGTGCCGCCCGATAAGGCCTCGGCTAAAAGGCGGGCTGAAAGTAACGCATATACGATGCCTTCACCAGAGGTGTTTTTGATAAGTCCGGCGGCGTCTCCCACAAAGTATGCGCTTGATCCGAATCTTAGAAGCACATCGAGTCCTGAGGGGAGGAAGGCACCCCGGACCTTTCCTGTGGGAGTTATCCCCATTTGCAGGCAGAAATCCTTCATCTCCTCAATGCAGATGGAAGCGATATTTTTATTGTCATAGTGGGAATAGCCACAGCCCACAGTGGCATCTTTTCCCCTGGGCAGATACCAGCAATAACCGATGCTATGGGACAGATAGGATAAGATTCCCTTGTCACCACAGAAAGGGGCATCAGATTCTACTGCAAAGGCACAGTCAGGCACTTTTCCTGTCAGCAGGCGGCGTACCGTAGAACGTGCTCCATCGGCACCTATGATTTTAGAGAAATATACATCAAATTCCTGCTTTTTTTGAAAGTTAATGCACCGGGCTTTTCCTGCATCTGTATCGATGGTCCTGACTGTGACATGGGCTATGAGTCTGCCGCCCGAATCCAGATAGCATTGCAGAGCAGCATCGTCCATCACTTTCCGATTTATCCCGAAAAACTTTCCGGTTCTGCAAATCTCCTTGCCACCCAACTGCTCCCGCAGCACCGAATAAGAAAAAAAATCAAGACTATTCCAGGCCGGTTCTCCGAAAATTGAGACAAACTCTTTCTGTCCCGCGGTTCCTGTAAGACCTGCGCAAAGCTTGTCCTTTTTCTTTGCGTCCAGTCTCTCCAGAATCAGCACATCGGCACCTGATTTCCGGAGCAGATAACCTAGGGAGCAGCCTGCAAGGCCACCACCTACAATCAGATACTCGCACTTATATTCCAATGGTCATTTCCATTATTTATTGCTAGAGTACATTCTAACTTGACAGCTGCCAGGCTTCCCACCGCCGGCAACTTTATCCAAGGCAGCATTGTCCAGTTCCACATTTTGTAGTTCGTCCAGATATGCCTCTGCCTCTTCCTTGGTGATTTCAAATCCTCCTTTCTTAGCCAGAGCAATGAGTTCTTCTGGAGTTTCACACTCCATTGCCATTGCTATCTGCTCTTTTGTAAGTGAGTTTAAATCAAGTTTTTCCATTTATTGTCCCTGAGCTATCAATCATAAATACTTTTTTCAACATATTCGGAGCACTTATGTGGTAGCCTCATTCTTCCCCCGGCAACCTTATCAAGGGTTTCTGGGTCAAGTTCAAAATCCTGAAGTTCGTCAAGGTAGGCCTCTGCTTCTGCTTTTGTGATTTCCATTCCCTCAGTCTTGGCCAGAGCAATCAGCTCATCAGCGGTCTGACACTTCATTGCTTTCTCCAGCATCTCTTTTGTGATTTTTGTCTTGTCGATTGGCATATTTGCCTCCTTGAAATTTGTAATACGGTTCCATATCCTAGTCTCAAGCCCGATGCTTTCTGACGAGAAATCTGCCTGCTGGAAAAGTTTTTCTATTTCGTCCATCTCACTTATATATACGAACCTTATTTATCAAAATTGACAGATTTTAAGAAATTTTTTTATTTTTATCCACATTCCTGCATTTTTCCAGCAACCGATGATAGCGCTGACTGACAGCCACTG
>JAFXTY010000041.1 GCA_017535435.1 Spirochaetia bacterium
ACCGCCGACACCTTCTTGTCGCAGCAGTAGTTGCCTGAGATGGAGCAGTAGGAAAGCTCCGGATACTTCTCAAGGATATAGCCGAAGATCTTGTCTGCCGCATTTGTCACCATGTTGTGGCCCGATGCGTCGCCGGTGAAGAACTCAAGCCGCAGGTAGATGAGGTTTGCCGCAATCTGCCAGTTGATGTCCAGCAGCTTGGCGATGTGGGAGCTTTCTGCCACCACCTTCTGGAGCTCCTCCTTGGAGCCGGCTATATTCCGGGCGGCGGTCAGGGCAGAGGATGAGTCCGGGGCCTCCAGTATGATGCTCCGGGTCATGCGGCTGTCCAGGATTGTGGTGGTGATGCCTCCTGACTGGAGGCTTACCTTTGCACCCCGGCCCACCGAGAACCAGAGGGGTGTCTCCAGTGTGGCCAATGGTACAGAGATATCTCCTTCCACAGCCCCTTTTATTCTTATGGGTCCTACATTCCTCATAGGTATTTCTGCAAATCTTGACACAGCAATCTCCTTAAAGCAGCTCTTTCCTGCCGGCTTTCTCTATCTGGGAACGGACTTCCTTCACCTTCTGGGAGGAGCCTTTCCTGCAGATCAAAGCTTTTCCGTTCTTTATCACAACAGTTATATCATCAACATCGCACAGCGCCACCGGGATATCGGAGAACACAGTGGTATTCCTGCATCCGGTCTGGTACACATCCTTCTGCTCCTGTCCTGATAAAAGGGTCTCGAACTGGTCCCAGCTGCCTATATCGTTCCAGTCGAAGTCGGCAGAGACCACGGCCGAAAGGGAACTTTTCTCCATTACAGCATAGTCGATGGAATTGGATGGCGATTTTGTGTATGCCTCTGCCACCTCCGGGGTGTCCATGAGAACCTGTATGCCATCCTTTATGTATTCCCCGGTGGATTTGACAGTGCCTATGGCATCGGTCATAGCCTTTGAATGCTCAGCCAGCTGGCTCCAGTAGGTTTTTCCGGTGAAGCAGAACATGCCTGAGTTCCACAGATACTTTCCGTCAGCCAGGAACTTCTTGGCTGTCTCCGGGTCAGGTTTCTCCCGGAAAGATTTAACGATATAGCCGGTCTTCTCAGCATCTCCCTGCTCGATATAGCCGTAGCCGGTCTCTGGGTAGAGGGGCTTTATGCCGAATGTCACAAGGTGCCCGGCCCGGGAAAGGACATCTGCCTTCTCCATACAGGCTTTGAACTTGCCAATGTCCTCAATCATATGGTCAGCAGGAAGCACCAAAAGGGAGGAATCAGCCTTTCCCATCAGCTCCAGGGCCCGCACTGCAATTCCTATGGCTGGGGCAGTGTTCCTTGCCATAGGCTCAGGTATGACCGCAATCTTGCCGGTGTGGGCAAAGGGGGCACATTCCTTTATAAGCTCCTCCATCTGGCTCTTTAGGGATATTATATATATCTTTCCTGCCGGATTGAGGGCAAGGGAGCGCTTTATGGTCAGGGCAAGGAGGGAATCTTCTCCTTTCACTTTTATATATTGCTTGGGAAACCTGGAGAGGGAGGCAGGCCACAGCCGTGTTCCGGAACCCCCTGCAAGAATCAGAATATCGTCAATCATATTTTATAGTCCTGCTGGTATTATAATATATACCTCATTATATTGCAAATTTCTTTTATACGCTATATATTTAATTATTCTTTATTGATATTTTGGAGGATATTTTGTACAACCCGGTAGATCCTAAAGTTGATTTTCCTAAGATGGAGGAAGGAGTCCTTAAATTCTGGGAAGAGAATGATATTTTCAAGAAGTCTATGAAGCAGAGGGAAGGAGCCAGCGAATATGTGTTCTATGACGGCCCTCCGTTTGCAACAGGTCTTCCGCATTTCGGACACTTTGTTCCTGGTACTATCAAAGATATTTATCCACGCTATATGACCATGAAGGGAAAGATGGTGGACCGCCGCTTCGGATGGGACTGCCATGGACTTCCTGTTGAATATGAGATGGAGAAGGAGCTGAAGATCTCCGGAAAGAAGGAGATCGAGGATTACGGCATCGCAAAGTTCAACGAGAACTGCCGCAAGATCGTGCTCCGCTACACCAGCGAATGGCGCAAGACTGTGACCCGTATGGGCCGCTGGGTCGATTTCGACAACGACTACAAGACCATGAACCCTGACTACATGGAGTCCATCTGGTGGGTAGTGAAGCAGCTGTGGGACAAGGGGCTCATCTATGAGGGCTTCTACATCCTGCCATACTGCCCGCGGTGCTCCACTGTACTTTCAAATCACGAGCTGAACCTGGGAGGTTACCAGGAGGATACAGACCCTGCAATCACCATCAAGTTCAAAGTGAAAGGGGAGGATAACACCTACTTCCTGGCATGGACCACAACCCCTTGGACACTGCCATCCAACCAGGCTCTGGCTGTGAACCCGGAGATTGACTACGTCAAGGTTAAAGACGGTGCAGAGTGCTACATCATGGCTCAGGCCCGGCTTTCTGCTTACTATAAGAAAGAGACCGACTACGAGGTTGTATGGACCAAGAAGGGAAGCGAGCTGGTGGGCATGTCCTATGAGCCGCTGTTCGACTACTTCGCATCCATTGCCGAGAAAGGTGCATTCCGGGTATTCCCTGCAGCCTATGTAACCACCGAGGATGGTACTGGTATCGTTCATACAGCCAGCGGCTTCGGCGAAGACGACAACAACACCCTGAAGGGAACCGGCATTCCTGTGATCTGCCCTGTCGACGCAGAGTGCAAGTTCACTGCCGAAGTTCCAGACTACCAGGGAAGATTTGTAAAAGACTGCGACAAGGACATCATCGCCCGGCTCAAGGCCGAGGGCAAGCTGGTGCTCCGCCAGAACTATGTACATAATTATCCTCACTGCTGGAGATGTCATTCTCCTCTTATCTACAGAGCTATCTCATCCTGGTTCGTCGATATCCAGAAGATCAAGGAGAAGATGCTCAAGGCCAACAGCCAGATCAACTGGGTTCCTGCCCACCTTAAGGAAGGACGTTTCGGAAAGTGGCTTGAGGGTGCAAGAGACTGGGCTATCTCCCGTAACAGATACTGGGGCAACCCGATTCCGATCTGGAAATGCGACAAGTGCGGCAAGACCCACTGCATGGGAAGCCGTGCCGAGCTTGAGGAGAAATCGGGCGTAAAGGTTGTGGATCTCCACAAGCACTTTGTAGATGACATCACCTATAAGTGCGAGTGCGGCGGCACAATGAAGAGAATCCCCGAGGTATTGGACTGCTGGTTCGAGTCCGGTTCCATGCCTTATGCCCAGGTGCATTATCCATTCGAGAACAAGGAGCGGTTCGAGGAGCACTTCCCCGCCGACTTCATCTGCGAGGGACTGGATCAGACCAGAGGATGGTTCTATACACTGGTTGTGCTTGGTGCGGCGCTGTTTGACAGACCTGCCTTCAAGAACGTTGTTGTGAATGGACTGGTTCTGGCCGAGGATGGCCGGAAGATGTCCAAGAGCCTCAGGAACTACACCGACCCCGTTGAGGTAATCGACAAGTTCGGTGCCGATGCCCTCAGGTTCTTCCTTGTGAACTCCGCTGTAGTAAGAGCAGAGGATCTGCGTTATTCCGACAAGGGTGTGAAGGAAGTCCTCAAGACCCTTATCCTCCCGCTGTGGAATGCATACAGCTTCTTTGTGACATATGCGAACATCGACAAGATTCAGGTCACCAAGGCACCTGAGAATCCAAAGAATCCGCTGGACAGATGGATTCTCTCTGTGGCTGAGTCCCTGATCAAGAATGTGACCGAGAGCTTTGACACCTACAATATCCAGAGGGCAAACGGACTTCTCCTTGATTTCCTCGATGCCCTTAACAACTGGTATGTGCGCCGCTCCAGAAGAAGATTCTGGAAGTCCGAGAGCGACTTGGACAAGGAGCAGGCTTACCAGACCCTGTATACAGTGCTTATGAAGTTCATCAAGGTGGCATGTCCTGTGATTCCTTTCATCACCGATGAGATCTACAGGAACCTGCGGACCCCTGATATGCCTGCCTCTGTGCATCTGTGCGACTTCCCGGTGGCTGATGAGAGCCTCATCGACCTTGAGCTTGAGAAGAAGATGGAAGTCACCCGCAAGGCAGTTTCCCTTGGAAGAGCGCTCCGGAGCTCCCACGAGATAAAGACACGGCAGCCTCTCAAGTCTGCTTATCTGGTCACAAGGGACCAGCAGGAGAAAGTCATACTCCAGGAGATGGAGAACATCATAGCAGAGGAGCTCAACGTAAAGGAGATCAGCATCCGTGAGAACGAGGAGGAGCTGGTTGAATACTCCTGCAAGGCCAATTTCCGTGAGCTTGGAAAAGAGCTGGGCAAGGATATGAAGGCCGGTGCCGAGATCATCAGCAAGTTCGGCGGAGAGGAGATCAGATCTCTCCTGGACGGTGCTACACTGGCTATTGAAATCAACGGCAAGAGCTATGACATCACCAAGGACGAGATTGTTGTCACCAGAACCGAGAAGGGCAACCTTAAGGTTATGAACGACGGCTCCCTGACCATCGGTCTTGACACCACCATCACCCAGGAGCTCAAGCAGGAAGGTATTATCCGGGATCTTATCAGGAATATCCAGAACATGAGAAAAGAGGCTGGTTTCCAGGTTACAGACCGTATCAGCATCAAGCTGGATGGAAATGATGAGGTCAAGGCTGCTGTGGAGGCCTTCGGCGAGTATCTCCTTTCCGAGACTCTTACCGAGAAGCTGGACTGGGAAAAGACCGAGGGTATGACTGAATGCGAATGCGGCGACTACACATGCATGGTTGCAGTTGCAAAAAATTAACAGTACTTCTTCTCCTGTCCCTTGTACTGGCAGGCTGTGCCACCACAGGCGGCAGGGGAAAATCTGAAGCCTCCCTTCCTGGTTTCATACCGGGGGGATGCTCCACATATCTTGCCGGCAGGGTGGATGCCCTGCCAGCCATGTTTGCCGACATGTTCGCCAAGAACGGCATTCCTGATCAGGTTATCAAAGACACAGACCGTATATACTGCTGCTTTGTTACCCCTGATAAACTCACTGTCTTCCTTGAGGGCGACTACAGCAAGCTCCACGCCAAGACCTACTTCAATGTGAAAAAAAGGTACGAGAAGAGGACCGAGAACGGTTTTGACTACTACATAGACCTGGAGACTGGGGCAGGCTACTGCCTCCCAGGCAGGAAGCTCATCATCTATACCGAGGATGACATGCAGAGGCTCCTGGCAGCCTACAATCCCGACAGCTACCTTGTTTCCGAGCTGGACGGCCTTTATACCCAGGATATCTTTGTGTTCCGGGACAACCCGACAATCCAGGATCTGAAGCTTAAGCGGCATTATCAGGTGTATCTGTGGGCCAATATAGAAAGTGGCTTCTATTCTCTGGATTCTGACCTCTGCTTCTCCGGCGAGAAGGATGCCAGGGTTGCATCCCCTGTGGTTAAGCTTTTTGTCCAGAACCTGATAAAGAAGATTGAGATCGGGGAATACAACACAGGCCGGCCTGTCTCTGTGAATGCAGACAAGGTGCAGATAAGGGGCATAATTGTCCCCAAGGACAAGGGAAGTCCTGTGTTTGAGTATTTTATTTCGGAGTTGAACGATAGATGAAGACTGGCGTTGTTGACTATAAGGCTGGAAACCTGCGGAGCATACAGAACCTCCTGCAGTTTCTTAAGGCCGATTTTATCATATCAGACCGGGCCGAGGAGCTTCTGAAGTGTGATAAGCTCCTGTTCCCCGGAGTGGGGGAGGCAGCCTATGCCATGGGACAGCTTGGGAAGACCGGGCTCGGTGCCATGATGAAGGATTTTGCCCAGAGCGGCAGACCGATTTTCGGAATCTGCCTTGGATGCCAGATTATCCTGGATCACTCAGAAGAAGGGGATGTGGACTGTCTGGGGCTTATCCCCGGCATTGCAAAGCGTTTCCCCTCCGGGGGCCTCAAGGTGCCTGAGATTGGGTGGAACAGCTTTGACAAAGTGCAGGAGCATTACCTTTTGAAAGATATTCCCGCTTCTCCCGATGTCTACTTTGTCCACTCCTATTATCCCTCTGTTGATGCCAGATACGGTATTGCACAGACCGAATACATGGTTCCTTTCTATTCAGTCATAGGCCGGGACAATGTGGCCGCAGCCCAGTTCCATCCGGAGAAATCGGGTCCCGTGGGAATCCAGATCATGCGGAACTTCATCGAGTACGGGGGCTGATATGCTTAAGAAAAGAATCATCATCTGTCTTGATGTGCGGGACGGAAAGACAACAAAAGGAATCAAGTTCAAAGGAAACATAGATATCGGCGACCCTGTGGAGATGGCCGAGAAATACTACCATGACGGCGTTGACGAGCTGGTATTCTACGATATCACAGCCTCTGCCGAGAAGCGTGGCATAATGATCGACGTGGTGGAGCGGGTGGCAGAGCGCATCTTTATTCCGTTCTCCGTCGGCGGCGGCATTGCCAGCGTGGCAGACATGCGGCGGGTGCTTCTGGCCGGTGCCGAGAAGATAAGTGTCAACTCCCAGGCTGTGAAGAATCCTTCTATAATAGAAGAGGGTGCCTCTATCTTCGGCCGCCAGTGCATTGTGCTTGGTATGGATGCAGCCCGTGATCCCGATATGCCCTCAGGCTACCGGGTGTTCATAAACGGCGGCCGCACCGCCACAGAGCTGGATGCCCTTGCCTGGGCGAAGCAGGCAGAAAGGCTTGGGGCCGGCGAGTTTGTCCTTAACTCCATAGATGCGGACGGCACCAAGAACGGCTATGAGATTCCCCTGACCAAGATGATATCTGACAATGTGGGTGTCCCTGTGGTGGCATCCGGCGGTGCAGGAAAGCCTGTTCATCTTGAGGATGTGTTCAAGAAGGGCAATGCCGATGCCGCGCTTATTGCCTCCATGGTTCATTACGGCGATTACACTGTCCAGGGAATTAAGGAATATCTTGCCGCATCCGGCGTTCCTATGCGGATGTAATTTATTCTGCTTTCTCTTTTGCTATCTTCTGGGTAAGGACCAGTTTAGGCTCTCCCGAAGGCTTGAAACCGTGGATCTTGATCTTTCCCGGCAGCATGCTTATCTCCACAATAATTGAATCATCATTTTCTGTTATGGAGTGGTCAAACTTGTATTGCAGAAGGCTTTCAAGCTTTCCCTCCTTGCCCAGGAACCGGAGCTCAAGGATAGAGATGTCCTCAAAGTCGTAGAGGGCGGCAAGGCCGGAATGGATTCCTTTCTCATCAGTAAGAGTGAAGTGATTTTTTGAGAAGGTAAGTGTCATGGTGTCATTCCCATAGGTGCCATCCAGCACAAACTGCTTCTCCTCTTTTGGCGCCTTCTTCTCGCCGTATTCTGTCATCCTGTTATACTGGCCGGTCCAGATCACTCCCTCGTTCTTGATTCCCTCTTCCCGGACTGTGAAGTAGCAGACATCCTCAGACTCAAGGCGCACTGTTATGTTCATCCTTATGAAAGGGACCATGTCGTTGGTACCCAGAAGATACCAGGTGTTCTCCTTCAGGGTGGGGCTGAACTGGGAGCAGAGGTAGACCTCCTGCACTCTCTGGGCATCGCTGAACATGATTATATCGTTGGAGGATTCATTGTAGTTGATGATGGTGGATGATCCATCCTTCTCCTTCTTTACCCAGGCTCCGTCAAGCCTCTTTTTAAAGCGGTCCGCCGCTGTGCTCTGGGCAAGAACCGGGATGCCTGACATCAGTATGAGAAGCATAATAAGAAGGAAAGTTTTGAATCTGGAAAACATCGTTTTTATTATATAGCAACGGTGGAGGGATTTCAACCATGAACTACCGGGCAGGGTAGCGGTAAAGCTTGCCAAGGTAGTTCTCCAGCACCAGTTCCTTCTCCTCCTTGGAGACCACATAGTTGTAGCCCAATGTCACCTTGCCGCCTCCTGAAGGCAGGTCTATGGCATACTTGGGCACTGCATAGCCCGATATGGAGCTGGTGAGGCTGTGCATGATTTCTATACCTTTCTCCACCGGGGTACGGAAATGGCTTATTCCCACGCTCAGGTCGCACTGGAACAGGTAGTAGGGGCGTACCCTGGCTTTCACCAGCCCCAGGAACAGCTTCTTCAGGATCTCCGCATCGTCGTTTATTCCCTTGAGGAGCACGGTCTGGTTCCCCACAGGGATTCCAGCATCTGCCAGCTCCTCGCAGGCTCTTATTGCCTCTGGTGTAAGCTCCTTGGGATGGTTGAAGTGGGTGTTGACCCATACAGGATGGTACTTCCTGATCATGTCGGTGAGCTCTCTGTCTATCCGCATGGGGAGCATCACCGGCACCCGGGTGCCTATGCGTATTATCTCCACATGCTTTATAGCCCGGACTGCAGCTATGATCTCCTCCAGGGCTCCGGTCTCCAATATGAACGGGTCGCCGCCGGAGATGAGGACATCCCGTATTTCTGGAGTTCTTTCTATGTAGGCCAGGGCCTGACGCAGCTCTTCCTTTGTAATGGTGCAGTCGGTGCTGCCCACCACCCTGCGGCGGGTGCAGTGCCTGCAGTAGGCGGCGCACTGCATAGTTACCAGAAGTAGGGCCCGGTCCGGGTAACGGCGCACCACATTGGGTGCCGGATTGTATTTTATCTCACCAAGGGGGTCGTCCAGGTCGAACTCTCCCCGGACACGCTCGGCCGCCGAGGGAATCATCTGCATCCTTATGGGGCAGAGGGGATCATCTTTATCCATAAGCGAAGCATAGTATGGTGTTATTGCCATGCGGAAAAAGCCGAGGTTCTCGGCTATATCAGCCTTTTCCTCCGGTGTCAGGTTTATAAGCTTTGAAAGCTCATCTGCTGTTGTGATGCGGTGGGTCAGCTGCCATTTCCAGCTTTCTTTTTCCTCAGCCATAGAAGGCTCCTGTGATCTCGAACAGGGCTTCCTGCACATTTGAGTTCTTGAAGTTTATGTTCTCAAGCCTGGAGAAGACAAAGCTGGCCTTCTTTATATTGCAGTTGCTGAAGTCAATGTTCCTCAGCTGTGCATTGAGGAAGGATGAGAAGTAGAAGTCATTGTCGCTGAAGTTGCAGTCCAGTATGGTACAGCCGTTGAAATTGCTGTGGAACACTTCGGACTCGTTTATCCTGACCCAGGAGAGGGAGGAGACTGCAAAGGAACTCTGCTTAATTTTGGTGTTCTTGAAGGTGCATCCCTTGAAGGTGGAGAAGTCGAAGAAGCACTGTCTGATCGAGGTGCCTGCAAAGGTGCAGTTGATGAAAGTGCATCCCTTGAGGAAACAGGAGTGGAGGGTTTTTCCCTGGAAGGAGAAGTTCTCGAAAGTCATCCCCTCGAAGCAGAGATCCCGGATAAATGTCTTACCTTTTATGAGCTTCAGGGCCTCTTCGGCAGTTTCCTGGGGATCCAGACTGTGTCTGAGGCATCGGTCGGAGCTGCCGAATATAAAGTTTGAGCAATCTGGAATACTGCATTGCTTGAAGGAAAACATACGCCATTATACATCAGAGAGTTTTTTTTTAATAGACAGGTTGAAGATATGGGGTAAAAAAAGTATCATAACAGTATGGATAAAGGGCTTTTCGCTGGAATTAACGCAGATGTTCTGACTCAGGAGAATATGTCTCTACACACCACTTTCAAGATTGGTGGACCCGCAGACTATTTCGTTGTTCCGAAGGATATAGAGGCCCTGATAAAGGCCAGAGAAGCCGCAATCCAAGCCGGCCTGAAGTTCTTCATCCTGGGGGGCGGCGCCAACGTGCTCTTCCCGGACGAGGGCTACAATGGGGTGGTAATCGCCACCGAAGGGCTCAATCAGATATTCCTGGAAAAAAATGGCCTTTTGCACGCCGGCTGCGGTGCTGCCATAAGCGATGTGGCCCAGTTTGCATCCAGCGCAGGGAGGGCAGGACTCCAGTTCTTCTACTCCATGCCTGGCAGCACCGGCGGTGCCATCTATATGAATGCAAGGTGCTACAACGCCTCCATCTCCGATGCCCTCAAGGCAGCGGTGTACCTGGACAGGGAAGGCAATGTGCGCACTCTGGAGACCGCCCATGGCGGCTTTGACTATAAGGTGAGCCCCTTCCAGACCAACGGCGGCATAATCCTTGAGGGCATCTTTGCCACCACCGGTGGCAATGCCGAGGCTCTCGGCAAGGAGATGGAGGGATACAAGGCCGACAGGGAGGCCAAAGGACACTTCGCATACCCCTGTGCAGGCTCGGTGTTCAAGAACAACAGGGCATTCGGACTTCCTTCAGGGAAAATAATAGACAACCTGGGCTTAAGAGGTTATACTGTGAGAGGTGCCAAGATATCTGAGCACCATGCTAATATAATAGTGAACAGCGGCCATGCCACTGCTCAGGATGTGAAAGACCTTGTCAGCCTGGTGGAGGATAAGGTCAGGGAGGCCACAGGCTTCCAGCTTGAGAGGGAAATCATTTACGTATGACCACACTGGAATCCATCAAAGAATATCTGCAGATGCTCAATCCCGCAGAGCTCAAGAAGAACCTGAAGGAAATATCGACTCAGGATCTTATTGAGAACTGGGACGACCTGTCTGAAGATGAAGAGAAAATCATATTCCGCAATCTCCCTCTTGATATGAAGATAGATCTTATGGACTCCCTCTCCTCAAAGGACCAGGAGGATATAATCCGGGGTCTTACTGACGGTGGAATCACAGGTATCAAGCAGCTTCTCAAGGAGATGGAGCCTGACGACCTGGTGGACATAATCCAGTCTGCATCCCCAGATGTACGCAAGTCGGTATGGGAAAACCTCTCTGACGATGTGAAGAAGGAGATGATCTTCCTCCTCAAGTTCGACGAGGATGATGCGGCAGGCCTCATGACCCCCCGCTATATTGCCATCAAGTCCAATATAACAGTGGGGCAGGCTCTCAAGTTTATCCGGGGTCAGCATGCCAAGGATGTGGAGACCCTCTATATCATCTATGTGGTTGACCAGCTTAAGCGGCTTATCGGCCTTGTCTCCCTCCGTGACCTTCTGGAGCACGAGGATGACGAGATAATCAAGAATATAATGGAGACCGATATCATCTCGGTACACGACGACACCGACCAGGAGGAGACAGCCAAGATTTTCATCACCTACGGCTTCCTTGCAGTTCCTGTAGTGGACGAGAACAACGTGCTCCTGGGTATTGTAACCTACGACGATATCATCGACGTCATCAGAGAAGAGCAGACCGAGGATGTTTACAAGATGGGCGCCATGACCGGTGAGATTGAGCCATACCTTGAGACATCCATATGGGGCATGGTGAAAAAGCGTGTTCCATGGCTGGTTGTCCTTCTTTTCCTGGGCACCATAACCACCAACGTGCTTGCCCACTACGAGAGCATAGTGCTGGGTGCCGCCTTCCTCTTCATATTCATGCCTGTAATAACCCAGACCGGAGGAAACGTGTCAAACCAGTCCTCAGCCCTTATGATCCGTGGTCTTGCCACCGGAGAGATCGAGAGCGAGGATATGTGGCGCATCATTCTCAAGGAGATGGTCATCGGACTTCTCATGGGTCTGATAACCGGTGCCGCCATCTTCTTCCGCGGAGTTCTCTTTCCTCCTGAGATCACCATATTCCAGGGTATTGCCATAGCCATATCCCTGTGCTTTGTGGTTGTCTTCTCCACTGTGCTGGGTGCCTTTGCGCCTCTTTTGATCCACAAGATGGGCTTTGACCCTACTGTCATGTCAGGACCGCTTCTCTCCACATTCATTGATGTATGCGGACTCTCCATCTATTTCGAGATCACAAAGATTATTCTTCAGAAGTTCTGAAAATAATGTGAAAAATGACTTTTATTTTTTTTCTCATTATAGTATAACATTCTTTACAAATTCATTTGTTTGAGGAGTTTAAAATGATCAAAGTAGGTTTTGTCGGTTATCGCGGCATGGTCGGCTCCGTTCTCATGCAGAGAATGGTGGAAGAAAATGATTTCGGCGGGTTCGAGAAGGTGTTCTTCTCATCCTCACAGGCTGGAAAGTGTGATAAATATGCTGGCGGAGATACTGGGATTCTCGAGGACGCTTACAATATCGACAAACTCAAACAGATGGATATTGTTGTCACATGCCAGGGAGGCAGCTATACGGAGAAGGTTTATCCTGAACTCATGGCCACAGGCTGGAAGGGCTACTGGATCGACGCTGCATCCACACTGCGCATGGCAGACGACAGCATCATCATCCTGGACCCTGTGAACAGACCAGTCATTGACAAGGCTCTTAAGGATGGAATCAAGACTTTCGTAGGCGGAAACTGCACTGTAAGCCTCATGCTCATGGGAATCGGAGGCCTTTTCAAGAACAACCTGGTGGAATGGCTCACAACCATGACATATCAGGCATCCAGCGGCGCAGGAGCAAAGAATATGAAGGAGCTTCTGGCTCAGATGAAGTTCCTGGGAAGCGCTGCAGGGGACAAAATCTATGATCCTGCATCCCAGATTCTTGAGGTGGACCGGACAGTGACAGCTGCAATGCGGTCTCCTGAGATGCCTGTTGCAAACTTCAAGGTTCCTCTGGCAGGAAGCGTAATCCCATGGATTGACAAGAAGCTTGATAACGGCCAGTCCAAGGAGGAGTGGAAGGGAGTATCCGAGACCAACAAGATCCTCCAGACCAAGAAGATGATCCCTATCGACGGTATCTGCGTAAGAATCGGAGCAATGCGGTGTCACAGCCAGGGTATCACAGTGAAGCTGACCAAGGATGTTCCGCTGGATGAGATCTACGACATCATCGGTTCTGCAAACCAGTGGGTAAAGGTTATTCCTAACGAGATTGAGGACACCATCAAGTACCTGTCACCGGCTGCTGTTTCCGGCACACTGACTGTACCTGTAGGAAGAATCCGCAAGATGAACCTGGGACCAGAGTACCTGACCCTGTTCACCGTGGGCGACCAGCTCCTGTGGGGCGCTGCGGAGCCAATACGGAGAATGCTCAAGATTGCCCTGGAATATATCCAGAAATAATAAACAAGGCCAGAAATAAGGCACCCCTGCTCGATTAGGTGCGCTCCCTGCGGGCCGCAATATCGACAGGGGTGTCTTTTTCTGGCCCTGCTTTTCTCCCATACTCCAGGGAACCCTGCGCTTGACAACTTGAAGAGGTGGGAATTAAAATTTCAGTATGAAAGCAAACAGATGGCTTTGCCTGCTCTTGGCGATTTGTCTCGTGTTCACACTCACTGCCTGCGGTGGTGGCGGTGGTTCCGATGACAATAATGATGCAGATACATGGCCTGTGGAGTTTTACAGATCAACAGGTGGCTCTTCAGTATCAGCTATGAGAGTCGCTCCTGCAACAGGCAGCTACAAATATATCTATTTCTATGAAAACGGCACCTACAAGTCAGGAGACCTGAACAACGGGACACTGACACAAACTGGAAGCGGCACTTATACCGGTGGCGACCCCCACGGCATCGTCACACTGATCTTGACCGGTACTTACGAGGGGAATACCATCAGTGGCAAAACAGTAGTCATCAGCTCAAGTTCGCTTACTATTGATGGGCAGACATTTGCTCGTTCCGACAGCAATACCACTCCAGGCGGTGGCGGCAACGGAGGAGGCGGCAACAAAGGTGGCGGAGGCTCCGGTGGAGGGGGCGGAGCGGGTTATCCCGTTTCATTAAATCCGCTCTGCTTTACAGCAAATACTGCCGGTTCAACAATCAAACTTAAGGCTCATGATTATTTTCCACCTTCTTCTATTCCGACAGTACAATATTCAACCGATGGAGAGAATTGGAATTCTTATATTTTAAACACTTTAATAAACCTTGAGCATCCGGGGGATAAAGTTTATTTCAGAGGAGATAACGGATCATTCTGTGATGAAGATGGAAATATGAATTTTGTCATGGATGGATCCATTGCGGCAAGCGGAAACATCATGAGCCTGCTGGACAAGACCTGTGAATTGACAACAATACCAAATGCATGGTGTTTTTATTATTTATTTAATAGTTGTAATGCCCTGACGACAGCCCCAGAGCTGCCGGCAACTGTTTTAAAGAATGGATGTTATGCATCTATGTTCAATGGGTGCGCTTCCCTTACAGTAGCTCCAGAATTGCCAGCTGCAACCTTGGAATCGGCATGTTATGAAAATATGTTCTATATGTGTTCTAGTCTGGAAACTGTGCCTTTAATTGCGGCCACAACATTATTAATATATTCCTGTGATGGTATGTTTAGCGAATGTAATAACTTAAATAGTATTACAGTTAATTTTACAGGCTGGTCTGGAGATGCTACAGATTACTGGGTTAAAAATGTTGCAGCGACCGGAGATTTCTATTGTCCTGCCACTCTGGCAACTGGTGCCCCAGGAGATTTTGGAGACTCCAAGGTTCCTGCCGGCTGGACTGTGCACAATCCATAATATGTGACTGCCACCGGACATTTATGCCATAGCGACTGTCGGAATCTTTGCTATTTCTGATTCCAATTCATATTTGGCGTTGCGGATATCTATGTCATTCTGAATGTTTAGGAAATAGCTGTCAGATACCCCAAAATATTTAGCCAGCCTTAGGGAAGTGTCAACAGTTATCTTCCTGCGGTCATGGAGAATGTCCTGTATCCTTGATACCGGCACATTAATCCCCTGTGCAAGTTTATATGCAGATATCTTGTATGGTATCATAAATTCTTCTTTCAGAATCTCTCCCATTTTAGGTGTTTCAATATGTTTTTTCATTTCTCGCTCCTAATGATAATCAACTATCTCAAGGTCATAAAAATCACCTAGGTATTCTCTAAAGCAGATACGAAATCTGTCATTTATCCGTATGCTGTATTGCCCTGACCTATCTCCATGAAGCAGTTCTAAATGATTGCCTGGTGGAATCCTGAGATCTTCCAACTTTTCAGCATTATCAATCATAATCAGCTTCCTCAATGCAACTTTTTGTATAGCATTTGGAAACTTTGGCGATTTCTCTTGATAATATATTTTTCTTGTTTCTTTATCTGCAAAACTCTTTATCATATTATACCTACTTTGCGTGTATATGTCAATCGGGTAGATTTTGATTTTACCTGATTGAGTGTTTTACTTGTATAAACACAAAAAAATGCGTTTTTGCTTCAATTTTTGCTCCACAAATTTCAAAAAAATAAAAAAACTTTATAAATCATTACAATGCCAGCAAATAGCCTCATCTGCTTGTAGTACCTGCCATCGGTCGGTGCGTACCCTGCAGACAAGAATAAGCCATATTCACTTGTTTCTTTTGAGTGAATATGGCTTTCTTGTTGCTGCAGAGCGCAATGTCTCGGGCAGGCACTTCAGCTGGCTTTCTTTTTCTAGCACACGCCAGGGAACCCTGAATCAGCCTTCCCGTTCCAGGTCCCGCTGCTTGATGGTTTCCCGCTTGTCGTAAAGCTTCTTACCGCGGCAGATGCCCAGTTCCACCTTTATGAGACCGTTCTTCAGGTACACCTTGATAGGAACTAATGTGAAGCCTTTCTCCTCCACCTTCTTCCGGAGTTTTCTGATCTCTTCCTTGTGGACCAGGAGTTTGCGCTCCCGCTCCGGCTCGTGGTTGTGCAGGTTGCCGAAGGGGTAGGGAGAGATGTGGAAGCCGATGAGATAGAGCTGACCTTCCTTGATCCGGGCGTAGGAGTCTCCGAAGGAGAAGCGGTTCTCCCTTAAGGATTTAACCTCGGTGCCCTGGAGCTCGATGCCGCATTCCAGTGTCTCATCTATAAAAAAGTTGAACCTTGCTTTCTTGTTGAGGAGAAGCAGTTTTACATGTTCGTCTGCCATATCACTTCTCCACCAGGACTACGCGGAACCCGAGGAACGGAGTGACCCACTCTGGACTCTGGCAGCCCCGCACCCAGGCCTGTCTGCCGCCGCCTCGCACCGCCTTCTCGGCTCCCGCTAAGGTGTCTGGCGCATTGTCAGAATAGAAAACATCGGCTGGGGCATACCAGTTCTGGCACCAGTCCCATAGGCTCTGTGGGCTATCCTTGCCGTTCTGTGCATAGGCTTCCCACTCATATTCGGTAGGGAGTCGGAATATGTACTTGTCTTTAAGGTCGGCCGGGAGCTGGTCGGTAAGATACTGGCAGTAGGCCTGGGCTCCGTACCAGGATACATTGGATACATGCTCCTTGTCGGTGCTCTCCGTGCTGTACTCAATCTTCTCGGCCCATTTTGGGTACACCTTGACGAACTTGCTGTAGGCATCTTTGGTTATCTGCTCTGAGATATAGACCTTGGTTATCTGCTTTGCATAGGGTGCGGGGTCTGCTTCGTTGAAGGCCCCTGTCTGCCCCTGGTGGCCAAGGATGTAGGTTCCGGCCGGCACTTCGGTAAGGTGCATGCCCAGCAGGGTAAGGTCGCCGGCCTTAGGGGAAACGCTGGCCACCAGGGCTGGCTGCTTTGCGCCGGCCTGTGCAGCTGCTGCTTCGCTCAGCTTGCCGGGGCAGGCGCAAAGGTGGCAGATGGCGTCGCCATTGCCCCCCAGCAGCTTGACAGCTGCCGCAGCCAGTGCGTTGTCGCTCTGGTCTGGCAACTTTTCCTCTTTAAGCAGGGAATAGGCGTTTATGAAATCTTTTATAAGATAATCGTTATAGGCATGCTTCAAAGCGTTCAGCAGAAAGGTCTCCACCTTGGCCTTGTCCTGATAGCTTGTCAGAGCTTTGACTGCCTCGGTGAGCACAGGTTGGGGCTGATACCGTTCCGAGAATGAGTTTATAAGACCATAGGTGGCATACTCGGTGAAGGCGCTCTGCATGATTGCATCGGGCTGTGCCAGTGCCAGCTGTGTGCTGACCTTCAGCTTCTTTGGAATGAACTTGGAGCAGAATATTCTTCCTTTGACTTGAATGGAGACTGACTTCTCCTCAAAGCCGACCTTCCTGAAGGTTATGGTGTAATTCCCTTTGGGGAAGAAGGCTCTGCAGGGGGTGGCTCCCACATAGGTGGTGCCGCTCCACACCGAAGTCTCTGCAGGATCTGAACTGAAGACAACTACAGAACCGCTGTTCCTGAGCCCCGGGTAGACCAGGAGGAAAAACAGGATTGCCAGGAGGAGGGTGGAGTAGAGTATAAACAGGTATTTTCCAGGTTTCATCCCCAGAAAATTCTTCAATTTCACATCCATGCTTCAATTATATGAAATTGCTTTATCCCTTGTCAACGGAATATGAATATGATACATTTAAAGCGTATGGAAAGGCTCTACGACGCGCTTCAGCACTACACTGAAAAATATCTCACATACCGTAAGAAAAAGAAGGCAGAGCGTATCGAGAAACAGAAGCATGTTAACCAGATTGTGGACTGGATAAAGTCTTTCCTCTGGGCTGCCATGGTGGTGCTCCTGATCAACCAGTACCTGTTCCAGGCCTATGTGATTCCATCAGGCTCCATGATGAACACTCTACTTATCAAGGACCGCCTTTTTGTGAACAAGTTCATCTACGGCCCCGAGCTTATTCCAGGTGTAGGCAAACTGCCTGGCCTAAAGAGCCCAAAGCGTGGCGAAATAATTATTTTTGAAAGCCCCACATATCTTTCCAAGGGGCCGGTATTCGACATAACCCAGCGTATCCTTTACATGGTGACCCTTTCCCTTGTGGATATAGACAAGGACTCCTACGGTGAGCCCAAGGCCCATTTCCTTATAAAGAGGGCAGTGGGAGCTGAGGGAGACAGAATCCGATTCCGCAATGGCAATATGGAGATCCGTCCGGCTGGTGCACCTGAATGGATAAAGGAGGCAGATTTCCTACAGCAGGGCTGTGTTCCCGCCTCAGTTCGCCGTCTGGTGGCCGATTCCGATTATCCTCTTATAAAGCAGGCTGGTGAGGCCGGTGCCCTGTTTGATCATGGTTACAATATCTCTGCAGCCGACATGGCTGTGATAAAGAAGCTGGACTCGGGCTATGTGGACAACCTTGCCTTTGCTGAATACAGAAACCGTATGAACCATGTCATTGACCCTTCTGATGTTGCCAGTCGCATCAGCTGGAGGAAGAGCAGCGAAGGATGGTACATCCCGGAAGGCTATATCTTCCCATTGGGGGAGAACAGGGACAACTCCAGGGACGGCCGGTACTTCGGACCTGTCCAGAAGAGCAAGGTGCTGGGACAGGCATATATCATCTACTGGCCTCTGGGCAGAGCCGGGATTGTCAGATAATGGGAAAATACTATAAGTTCCCACGCAGATACTATAACCGCAACAAGGTGCGAAAACCCCTTAAACCTAAACATATCCTCCAGCTGGCAGTGCTGTGCGTAGTCTTCTATCTTCTTTGCAGTGCTTTTTTCATCGGGACATACAGGGCGGGAAGCGATTCCATGAGCCCCTGGTGCAGCTCCCGGGACACGCTGGTTGCTGTCCGCACCTGGTACACCCATCTTGACCGGGGCGATGTGGTTCTATCTACGCCTCCTTTCTACCGCACTGCTCCTCTATGGCTCAGAGCCCTGGATTCAACTGTCCAGGTTTGCACTTTACGTACTGTCAAGATTGCTGAGTTCTTCGGTTATGATACGGGCTATACAGTGAAGCGTGTCGTGGGTCTTCCAGGGGATACTGTGAAGATTGTGGGAAACCAGGCCTATATTCTCCTGGCTGGTTCTGAGATATATATTTCAGAGACAGACCTGGGGCTTGTTGATAAGATTACCCCTGCCGAAATAGAGATGCTTAAGAAAGTACCCCCTGTGAAGCTGGAGAAGGGCTGCTACTACCTCTTGAGCGACAATCGGAATTTCCTTTCCGATTCCAGGAGCATGGGACCGGTGGAGAAGAAACAGATTCATGCCAAAGTCATATACCGCATTAAAAGCTTCAGAAAATAACGCCGAAGCTTCCCTCTATATCCACATCCCGTTCTGCAACTCCAAATGCAGCTACTGCGATTTCTTCTCTGTCACAGACCACTCCCTTATGGCTAAGGTGCTGGATAGAACTGTTGAGCAGACTGCCCGGTTCATCGATTATTTCGGTATAAAGAGCATTCCCACTGTATATATCGGGGGAGGTACCCCTACATCTCTGCCATTGCCTCTTCTGGATAAGCTTCTTTCCTTTATAGGGACTCTCCCCTTGGGGGAAGGTTCTGAATGCACCATCGAGGCAAACCCGGAGACCATAACTATAGATCTTATCAGGCTTCTTTCAGACTCCTGCATGAACCGGCTGAGCCTGGGGATCCAGTCCTTCTCTGACACCACTCTCGGAACTCTAGGCCGCCACTGTAATTCCGCGACTGCCCTGAAGGCTATCGGTTTGGTGAAAGAGCACTGGCAGGGGCAGCTCAGCCTTGACCTCATTTCCTCTATTCCGGGCCAGGAGGTTTCTGATTCTATTGCAGATATCGATACAGCCATCTCCTTCAGACCAGACCACATATCCCTTTACTCCCTCACTCTTGAGGAGGGGACACCCCTGGCACAGCACTACGATCCTGACTCCCAGTCTATTGACGACAATGTGTGGATCCTGGCTGCAGACCACCTGGAAATCTCAGGCTACAGACGGTATGAGGTCTCTAACTTTGCCCTTCCGGGCTGCCAGTCAAGGCACAACACCCGCTACTGGAAGCTTCTGCCGTATATAGGAACCGGTGCCGGGGGAGTCTCCACACTCCATGATGGAAAGGGTGGTCTTTTCCGGATATCCAACGTGCCGGACCTTGAGAAATACCTTGAGAGCACAGACCTCATCTGCGGTGCCGAGACCGAGGAGATCATAGGAAAGAGTTACATTTTCGAGTACCTGATGATGGGCTTCCGCATGACAGCAGGCATTGCCAAGTCCGACTTTGCCAAGACCTTCGGCAGGGAAATCACCGAGGTGATTCCAGAAACTATAGCAGATTGGAAGAACAGGGGTCTTGCTGTGGATACTGGCGATTCAATAGCCCTGAACAAAGGTGGACTTCTTCTTTTGAATCAATTCCTTTTAGATGCTCTCTCAGAGCTTGAGTAGTGGATCTTCATCCCGATGGCCAGGGGCACAGCCATGCATGAGAAGAGGGCGCAGATCTTGAATGCGCTTGCCATGGTGAACAGGTCGCTGAGCCACCCTGTCAAGGTAAGGGAAATAGCGATAGTGATAAAGTCGAACATGCTGTAGATGCTGCTGGTGGTGGTGGGATTCTCTGCCCCCTGGTCCTGCATAAGGGCCATGATCACAGGTGCACTGGAGAAGGAGAAGAAGCCGGTCAGGACTATGAATATCTCCATAAGCACTGTCTGCCCCGGCATAAGGCTGAACATTACAAAGGCAAACATCAGGACAGGGGTTATGACCTTGATGAATATCAGGGTGTTAAGCTTCCCCAGCCTGTCTGCAATGATGCCGGAAATGAAGGTGCCTGCCACAGCCGCGAACTGGAGGGCCGACAAGGAAACTCCTGCGAACCACAGGGAATAGCCCCTTTCTGTAAGGTAGGTGGGGAGGAATGAGTTCAGCACCGATGCCACGAAAGCCCTTGCCAGGGAAAGAAGGAAGCAGCAGAGGAAGAACCACTTGTACTTCATCATTATCTGGCCGAAAGGAGCCTCTGCTTTCTTTTTCTTCACTTCCTGGGTCCCAGCACCCTTGGTGCGGAACTTGAAGAATATGATGAGTGCGGTGAGAAGCGCTATAGGGAACAGGAAATATATCCTCCTCTCGCCCCAGGCTGCCACTGCGGCCAGCACTATGATAGGTCCGAAACCCCTTGCCAGCTCTCCGCCGGTCATGAAGAAGCTCATTCCGGCTCCCGAGTAGGAGCCTGCATGCTCCCGGGTCATGACCATGGCCGGGATATGGTAGAAGCAGGCGCTTATTCCCATTATCAGTATAAGAAGGCACAGCACCCAGTAGGTGGGGGCCAGGGTTATGCAGCATATAGAGGCTGATGTCACAAGCAGGGTAAGGCAGATGATAAGCCGGTTGTCACTTTTCTCCACCACCTTGCCGATGGCAGGGTTCATAAGGGCCGGGAGCCGGTGGAAAAGGGATATCATCCCTCCCATGGTGTAGTTCATCCCCAGATTTTGGATCAGAATGGGGAGCAGTGGCGATACAAAGTGGCTGAAAATATCGTGGGAGAAGTGGGAAAGCCCCATAAGGGAGACAGAAAAAATGTCAAACTTCTCTTTCTTCCCGCTCACTCTGTTATTCCTTTCTCAAACCAGCCGAAAAGGGCATCAATACGGTTTGTTATGGCGTTGTTCACCCTCTTTTCCATGAAGGATGGGAGCACAGTGGGCTTGCAGAACCCCACATTGTAGACCTGGATTTCCTTATCGGTAAGCACTATGTCCATAAGCACCAGGAAGCAGTGGGGCTCTATGGCCTTGATAGGACCATATTTCAGATTATCCATGTTGGTTATCTTAAGGGTGATGTGGTTGTCTTCAAAAAGATAGGAAAACTGATATACATTGTCCTTGAACCTGGAATCCTCAAGCATTCCATAGATATCAATACCTTGTGGCAGCGGATTTCCCAGCTTGTGGTCCTCTATCCTGTTGGCATGGCGGGGATGGTCCACTGTGTAAGCGTCGGTGAAGAGGGTGGTCACCTCTTTCTTGCTCTGTGAATAATACTGGGTCCCTTTGATGGTGGAGAGGCTGGTGAGATAATTCACTATGTCGGCAGTGCTCTTGCCGTTTCTGTCATAAGTGGCTTTGCATTCCACCCGAACTGGATAAGAAGGGGCGATTGAAGTCGCATACTTGCCTGTATGGTTCATAGGAAACAGTGTGAGTTCATCATCTTTATCCAGGATTCTGGTCTCCTTCCCGCCGGCATATGCAGAAAGAGCCATACAGGTCAGGAGCATCAGGATCAATATTTTTCTCATATACTTCATGATATATATAAAACAGGAAAGTGGAAATGACTTTACAAAATTTTTGTGATATAATTTAAATATGAGAGTACGTCAGGCAAAAAACACAGACATGGAAAGGATAATGAAGATAGAGGAGAACGCCTTTATCTCCAATATACAGGAGACATATCAGACCTTTGCCCGCCGTATGGAGACCTATCCTCATGGTTTCCTTGTGCTGGAGGACGACAAGGGGATTGTCCAGGGCTATTTCTCCAGCGAGCTTTGGGATGAGCTGCCTCACCACAACAAGGTGTTCATCCTGGACCACGATCCGGCTGCACTTCATAAGAAAGATGGCAGGCTGCTCTATATAAGCTCCTTTGCCCTTATGAGCGGTATCCAGGGAAGGGGATTGGGCAAGCTTTTCTTCAAGGAATGTCTCAAGCAGGAGCAGGAAGCATCTCCCCAGATTGAACAGATTGTACTTATTGCAAGCCAGGAGTGGGGCGCAGCCCGCCACATCTATGAGGACTTAGGTTTTAAAGTTATCCGCCAGATACCGTGCTTCTTCCCATCCGATGTCATTCCTGGTGGGGCTGACGGTATAGTTATGATAAAAACAATGGAGAAATAACAATGAAAAAAGTATTGCTTATCTGTATGATTTCTCTTTTGACAGCCGGTTCTGTTTTTGCAGGTTCCGACCGCATTTCTCCGGCTGTGTCGAAAAGCTTCAGCTATAAAGAGGGCTCTGCTGTCACCGTGAAAATCTACCAGCGGCAGATGGATGAGTATCCCTGCAAGCCTCTTTTCAAATATGTGGATGTGATGAACCAGGCCCTCCGCTATAAGAAGACCCATATGAACGAGGATGTTGAGATCCGCTTTGCCATGTACACCCTCTCCCTGGCCACCTATTTCCATACTGATGATTCGGATCCTGACTATGGCGAGATGACATCTGAGTCCATACCCGGCAAGACAGAGAACATTCTGGAGGCTTTAGTCCGCCTTGCAAAGCATCAGGTCAAGGTGAACTTCGTGGCCCAGACCAATATAACCAAGGATGTGGAGCCTCTTCTGGGCCAGCCCTGCATCACCGACAGTTCCAAGAAGGTAGGAGATTATCTGTCATTCACCTATGTGCGCTGGGGTGGCGAGTCGGAACAGCAGATGCATGCCAAGTTCATCACTGCAAGCAAGGTTCTGGATGACAGCGGGGCAGTGCACTCAAATGTAGTGTACCTGGCCTCCAGCAACATAGATGCTTTGTATGACAACTTCTTCAAATCCACCCAGGAACGGGCTCAGACTGGAGTTCTTATAGAGGACTGCCGGGGAATGTACAATGCTTTCAACATATATCAGGGCTGGATCGGTCAGTATTTCGACAATCAGAAAGGTTTCCAGGAAGAGGTCAGGGCAGCCCATAAGGCCAAGAGCCTGAACTACAGCGACAAATATTTCCATACCCACTTCACCCCGGTTCTCTCTGTGATGGAGGATGATCCTTTCTCCCCGGACTCATACAGCCCGGCAGGCCCCAAGGAAAGCGCCTGGGATACGGAGAACAACATGTTTGCCAAGTATATGGAGGAGATGGTGCACTCCGGTCCTGGAGAGCGGCTTTTCTATGCCAATGTCTACCACTATAAGACTGCCTGGAGCGATCTTTTCGGCTGGAAGCTGTTCAAGGCTCTCCGTGGTCTCTATTTCGGCAGGAAGTATGACAACAGCCCGGACTGTTACACCTCTGATATGCAGGCTAAGGATGCAGAGGCTCTGAAATCAAAGAAGCTCAAGCCTGATAAGAAGAGTCCCCTTGTCACAAAGTGGATTATAGAGACTTCCACCAGTCCTCATAGATTTTCCGGTGAAAGCGGCTTTCTGAAAGGGCTGAGCATCATATCCGGCAACAAGGCGCTCTACTATAAAGCCGACCACAGATACAAGACTCACTGCAAGGATGTGCTCCTTTCCTATATGAGGGATGGAGAGCGGAAATATGTGGTGATCACCGGCTCCACAAACCTGAAGAGGGACGGCAATGCCAACAAGGCCAACGCCTCCATCGTAATCCTGGAGAACGAGTCTGATCACACTATTTTTGATGCTTACAAAGGCTTTATAGACGGTATTGTAGACGCCCGGAAGTGATCACCACCAGCGGCTTGCCAGCACGGCAAAGCCCACCAGGCAGGCGGCCTCGGTGCGCAGCACCCTGCTCCCCATGGAGCAGAGGGTAAAACCATAATCCAGGAGCAGCTTCCGCTCCCTGTCGCTCCAGCCCCGTTCGCCTCCCACTGCCATTATGGTTTTACCGGCCGCCAGCTGGGCCTTTTGCAGCGGGATTGTGAACTGGTAGTTGTCCAGTGCTATTTTATTCTGGAATTTATATGCATTCTTCTCTAAGAATGTATCCAGGGAATAGTGTACTGTCACTTCAGGAATATATGGGGCTGCACCCTGCTGGGCCCCCTCCACCAGGAGAGGATAATACTTTTCCCTTGACCAAAGAGCGCCGTTGGAATAGGACTTCTCTGTCTTGTCTGTCTTTCCCAGGTATATGTGCTCTGCCCCTATGGTGCACAGGTTCTTGAACACCTTCTTGGCATCGATAGGGCGGATTATGGAGCAGAAGACCGAGATAGGGTATTCACTCTCCACCTTTTTATCCAGAGTCTCATGGCTCAGCACCATCTTGGAGTCATCAATCTTTTCAATTGTGAACTTCTCATAGGTGCGGTTGATTATTCCCCCTTCGAAAGTGTCTCCCTCCTTAAGCTTGAGTATGTTTTTTATGTGCTGATAGCGTATATCCTCAGCTTTCAGGGTGGTGATCTCTTCTTCCGGCGAAAACAGTATTATATTCATTTCTTCTCAGGTTTTGAGGGGCTCAGCATCTTGGCCGGATCCACAATCTCCTTGAACTCTGCCTCAGTGAGCAGGCCCAGCTCCACAGCAGTCTGGCACAAAGTCTTTCCGCTCTTGTATGCACTCTTTGCAATCTTTGCGGCGTTCTCGTACCCAATGCGGCGGTTCAGGGCGGTAACCAGCATCAGGGAGTTCTCCATATATTCCTGAATCTTCTCTTTGTTTGCCTTGATTCCCTGGAAACAGTTGATCCTGAAGCTCTCCATGACATCGGCCAGCAATGTGGCACTTTGTAGCAGATTGTGGATGATCACAGGCTTGAACACGTTCAGCTCGAAGTTGCCGGAGGCCCCTGCGGTGGCTATAGCTGTGTTGTTTCCCAGAACCTGGACACATACCATGGTCATGGCCTCGCACTGGGTGGGGTTCACCTTGCCGGGCATTATGGAGCTTCCCGGCTCGTTCTCCGGTATCAGAAGCTCTCCTATGCCGCACCTTGGGCCAGAGGCAAGCCATCGCACATCGTTGGCAATCTTCATAAGAGCAGTGGCCAGTGATGTGTATGCGCCTGAAAGGGCCACCAGACTGTCGTGGCTTGCCAGGGAGGCAAACTTGTTAGGGCTTTCCCTGAATGGCAGAGCTGTCATCTGGGCAATGTAGTCAATAGCCTGGGATGCAAAGCCTTCGTAGGTGTTAAGGCCGGTTCCCACAGCAGTGCCGCCCAATGCAAGTATATAAACTTCTTCCAGAACCTTAAGAATCCGGTCTCTGGCGCTTTCCAGCTGGTATCTGTAGCCCGAGAACTCCTGTCCCAGTGTCAGTGGAACTGCATCTTGCAGATGGGTGCGCCCGCATTTTATGATATCTTTGAACTCCTCTTCCTTTTTCCTAGCAGCCTCAATCAAAGCCTCCAGGGCTGGAAGCAGCTTGCGCATTGTGATATCTGCGGCGGCAATATGCATGGCAGTAGGGAATGTGTCGTTAGAGGACTGGCCCATGTTGACATCATCATTGGGGTGTACAGGCTTTTTGCTTCCTCTCTCTCCCCCCATAATCTCTATGGCACGGTTTGAGATCACCTCATTCACGTTCATATTGGTCTGGGTGCCGCTTCCTGTCTGCCATACAGCCAGAGGGAACTGGTCAGCCAGCTTCCCGGCCAGGATCTCGTCGCAGGCTTGGACAACAGCGTTCTTCTTATCGGCCGCCAGCTTCCCCGCATCAAAGTTAGCCAGGGCAGCTGCCTTCTTCAGGATAGCAAAAGCTCTTATAACCTCAGGTGATATCTTCTCTGTTCCTATTTTAAAGTTCTCCAGAGACCTCTGAGTCTGGGCTCCCCAATATGCCTGGGCAGAGACTTTGATCTCTCCCATTGAATCCGATTCAATTCTGTATTCCACTGCCAACTCCTTGCTTATTTATATTAAAATATATATAATCTGTCAAACAGAACAGGAGGATTCTCATAAATGAAAGCAGTTGAGCTTGAGAAAAACTATGACCCCAAAAGCTTTGAGGACAAACTTTATGAAAACTGGGAAAAGACAGGCCAGTTCCTGCCTCGTTATAAAGAGGGTGTAAAACCCTTTGTAATCGTCATTCCTCCTCCAAACGTCACCGGAGTCCTCCATATGGGACACGGCCTTAATAACTCACTTCAGGATATCCTTATCCGTTACTATAGAATGAAAGGTATCCCTACACTGTGGATTCCTGGAACCGACCATGCCGGCATTGCAACTCAGAACGTAGTTGAGAAGCGCCTTATGAAAGAGGGCAAGACAAAGCATGACCTGGGCCGTGAGAAATTCATCGAGCGCACCTGGGAAGTAAAGAAAGAGCACCATGCCATCATCACAAAGCAGCTTAAGAAGATCGGTGCATCTGTGGACTGGACACGGGAACGCTTTACCATGGACGAGGGCCTTTCCCAGGCTGTCCGGGAAGTATTTGTGACCCTGTACGAGCGGGGACTTATCTATAAGGGGCAGTACCTTGTGAACTGGTGCCCGCGGTGCGGCACAGCATTAGCTGATGACGAAGTTGACCACATTGATACCGACGGTGCAATGTACCACATCTGGTATGAGTTTGCAGACGGTCCTGCACCTGATGGAACCACAAGGATCGAGATTGCGACCACACGTCCGGAGACACTCCTTGGTGATACTGCAGTTGCAGTCCATCCTGATGATGAGCGGTACAAGGCAATTGTAGGAAAGAAGCTGAAGCTGCCTCTGACAGACCGTGTAATTCCTATCATTGCAGACACATATGTAGACCGGGAATTCGGAACCGGTATGGTTAAGATCACCCCTGCCCACGACCCTAACGACTGGGAGGTAGGTAAGCGGCACAACCTTGAGGTTATCAATATCCTGAATCCGGACGGCACCCTTAACAACAACTGTCCTGAGAAATACCGGGGCATGACCTGTGCGGCAGCACGGGAACTGGTTAACCAGGATCTGAAGGACCAGGGACTCTTCAAGGGAGAGGAGAAGCTGGTTCACTCTGTAGGACACTGCTACCGCTGCAAGACTGTGGTGGAGCCGTTCCTTTCCTACCAGTGGTTCGTAAAGATGCGCCCTCTGGCAGAGAAAGCCCTGAATGCATGGAAGAAAGGGGAGATTGTGTTCCATCCTCAGAAGTGGGAGAACACCTATACACATTGGCTTGAGAACATCCGGGACTGGTGTATTTCCCGTCAGCTCTGGTGGGGCCACCGTATCCCTGTATGGTACTGCGACAAGTGCGGCGAGATGATTGTAGCCCGGAAGACTCCGGACAAGTGCCCGAAGTGCGGACACGACCACCTGCGGCAGGACGAGGATGTGCTGGACACCTGGTTCAGCTCCTGGCTGTGGCCTTTCTCCACCCTGGGATGGCCTGAGAAGACCGACGACCTTAAGAAATATTATCCGACAAGCACTCTGGTTACAGCTTACGACATCATCTTCTTCTGGGTTTCCAGAATGATCATGGCAGGCCTTGAGTTCACTGGCGAGGTTCCATTCAAGGATATCTACATCCACGGCCTTGTCCGGGATAAGCAGGGAAGGAAGATGTCCAAATCATTGGGCAACGGTATCGACCCGCTGGACATTGTGGCTGAGTATGGTGCCGACGCCTTCAAGTTCACACTGGCATTCCTTGCTGCCCAGGGTCAGGATATCCTGATCGACAGCGAGACCTTCAAGTTCGGCTCCAAGTTTGCCAACAAGATCTGGAATGCTTCCCGCTATATCCTCATGAACCTTGAGGGACGGAACCTGATTCCTCTCAAGGATATCGCGCTTAAGGATGTGGACAAGTGGATTCTCCACCGGCTCAACGAGACTGTGGCCGAGGTGGACCGGGCTATAAAGGGCTACCGCTTCAACGATGCGGCCAAGGCTATGTACGAGTTCTTCTGGAACGACTTCTGCGACTGGTATGTTGAGGCTTCCAAGCTTTCACTCTATTCAGATGACAATGCAGAGAAGGACAGGGCTGTATCCCTGATCATCCATATACTGAGCGAATCCCTCAGGATGCTTCATCCTTTCCTTTCTTTTGTTACAGAGGAGATCTACCAGAAGCTGCCTGAGCACGATGCAAGCATTGTGAATGCACCATACCCTGAATATACAAAGGATAGAGAGAATCCTGAGATTGCATCCAAGTTCGCATCTCTCCAGACTATCGTAAGTGCAGTCCGCACCATGAGGAGCGAGCTTACAGTGCCTCCTTCCAAGAAGGTCAAGGTGATGCTGAAGCTGGAGAAATCTGATGATTTCTTCAAGACAAACAGCAGCCTGATGGCACTCCTTATGTCAGCATCCAGTGTGGAGCTGGTTGACCAGAAACCGGCTGAAAGCGGCTGTGTAATGGTTGCAGGCGCCGGCTTCGAGGCTTATGTCTCTGTTAAGGACGTTATTGACGTACCTCAGGAGATTGCAAAGCTTAAGGCCGAGATTGCAAAGAACGAGAAGATCCTGGAGAAATCCCTGAAGAAGCTGGAAAATCCTCAGTTCATGAGCAAGGCTGCCCCGGAGGCTATTGCCAAGGAGCAGGCTGCCAAGGAAGAACTGACAACACTTATAGAGAAGAAAAAGACATATCTTGCAGAATTGTCCTGATGGAGTAGAGAAGTGAGACTTAGCAAATACTTTTTGACAACATTCAAAGAGGCCCCGAAAGAGGCCGAGGTTATAAGCCATATCCTGATGATCCGGGCCGGCATGATCCAGAAGCTGGCCGCTGGTATCTACAACTATCTGCCGCTGGCACAGCGGTCTATTGCCAAGATAGAGAAGATAATCAGGGAAGAGCTGGACAAACGTGGGCTCCAGGAGTGCCTTATGCCAGCGGTTCAGCCGGCAGAGCTGTGGCAGGAGAGCGGCAGATGGGGCTACTACGGCCCGGAGCTGCTGCGGTTCAAGGATAGGAAGAACGCAGACTACTGCTTAGGACCTACCCATGAGGAGGTCATCACCGACATGGTGCGGCGCAACCTTAAATCCTACCGGCAGCTCCCCTGGAACATCTACCAGATCCAGACTAAGTTCCGGGACGAGGTACGCCCCCGGTTCGGACTTATGCGTGGCCGGGAGTTCATAATGAAGGACGCCTACAGCTTCGACGTGGACGAGGAGGCATCCATCAAGAGCTACTACCTGATGTACGATGCCTATACTGCCATATTCAAGCGGTGCGGCCTCAAGTTCAAGGCTGTGGATGCCTCCACCGGCGCTATTGGCGGCGAGCTTAGCCACGAGTTCCAGGTTCTGGCCGATTCCGGCGAGGACACCATCCTTTCCTGCTCCAAGTGCGACTATGCTGCCAATGTGGAGAAGGCTGTGTCCGACCGGGTGCTCCCAAAGCCGGACCGGAGCAATGTGGAGGAGATGAAAGAGGTTGCCACCCCTGGTCAGAAGACTATAGAAGAGATTTCTGCCTTCCTGGGCAAGGGCCCTGAACATTTTATAAAGACCCTTATCTATTTGGTGGATGACCAGCCTGTTGCAGTCCTGGTTCCAGGGGAGCAGGATGCCAACGAGGCAAAGATCCAGGGTGCTCTCCATGCCAACAGCGTAGTGGCTGCCGACGAGGAGACTGTGAAGCGGGTGACCGGGGCAGAGGTAGGCTTTGCCGGTCCGGTCGGCCTTAAAGAGAAGATAAAGATTATAGCTGATAAGCAGATCTACAGCCGTGTGAACCTGATCTGCGGTGCCAATAAGACAGACTGCCATATCACTGGCATAGACCCGGAGCGGGATTTCAAGGCCGACCTGGTGGCAGATATCACCTTTGCCAAGGTGGGGGAGAAATGCCCGCACTGCGACGGAGTCCTGGAACAGTACAAGGGAATCGAGGTAGGGCAGGTGTTCCACCTGGGAACCAAGTACTCAAAGCCTATGCACTGTATCTTCCTGGATAAGAACGGCAAGGAGAGCACTGCTGTGATGGGCTGCTATGGCATCGGAGTGACCCGTACCCTGGCTGCCTTCATAGAGCAGAACCATGACGACAAGGGCATTATCTGGTCGCCGGCCGTTGCTCCTTTCGAGGTGGAGGTGATTCCTCTCCAGAGCAACAACGAGAAGGTCTGCTCCGTAGCCGAGGATATCTACAGGAAACTGGGTGACCTGGGTATTGATGTGCTTATTGACGACAGGGACGAACGGGCTGGCTTCAAGATGAACGATGCCGACCTTATCGGATTCCCTGTACAGGTGCAGGTTGGTGCCCGCTCTGTTGAGAACGGACAGCTTGAGATCAAGGCCCGCCGGACCGGCGAGAAGGTTCTGGTGGACATAGACAAGGCTGTCTCCTACGTCCAGGATCTCCTGAAAACCCTTTAAACTATATTGATAAATAAAAAAAAGAGCCACTTTTCAGTGGCTCTTTTTTATGCTTTGTGATTAGAATCACTCAGCTGACATTGTGATGTGGTATTCCTCATCGGTCCAATCTCTGTCAATGTCCATCTCGATTACATCACCCTTTCTCTCGAATACGTAGAATCTCTGGGTCTCATCGCATCTGAATGACAGCTTGTTGCCCTCTGCCTTAAGATCTTTCTGCTTTCCAGCGAAGTCATAAATCAGAGCACCGGTCTCGGAATCATACAGCTTAACGTTGTTGTCAGCTTCGAATACCCACTTAGCATTCCAGTTTGTATCAACAGATTTTCCCTGTGGGAATGCGCCTGCTGCTGGAGCTGCCTGGATGTCACAAAGTCCCTTCCAGAATTTCTTAGCCTGTGCCAGAGGAGCGATTGCATCTGCATAAAGTCCTTTCTGGATGCACTGCTCGCCCATTGCGAAGATCTGAACGCCCTTTGTATATGGCTCTTTGGTCTTCTTGTCTTCTGGAACTCTATCTCTATAATACTGTGCCTCATAGTACAGAACGCCAGCCTTGATTGCTTCTTCTGGAACTTCTACTGGATTCTCGCAGAGTCCTGACCAGAATTTCTTGGTCTGTCCGAGAGGAGCCAGGGAGTCAGTATACATAGCTCTATAGAAGAGTCCCTGACCCATTTCGAAGATCTGAACGCCCTTTGTCCAAGGCTCTACGTTCTTCTTGCTCTCTGGAACCTGTCCCTGAAGAGCGAAGTCTGTGATGAGCAGAGCATATGCTTTGCTTCCGTCTTCTGCAATCTCGATGTCTGCTGGATCAACAAGACCTGACCAGAACTTCTTAACCTGCTTGAGTGCAGGAATAGCTTCTGCATACAGTCCGTTTGCAAGACACTGCTCGCCCATTGCGAAGATCTGAACACCCTTTGTCCAAGGCTCTACATTCTTCTTGCTCTCTGGAACTTTTGATCTCAGATCGATGTCGCAGAGGTAGAGGATAGCTGCATCATAAGCCTCAGCGGAAACTGCTGCTTGTGGAGCTGCTGGCTCTGCTGCTGGAGCTGCTTCTGATGCAGGACCTGTTTCTGCAGGAACCTGAGCTGGTTCAGCTGCTGGAGCTGGTTCTGCTGGTTCTGTTGCTGCTGATTCGCTTGTCTTACAAGAGAAGGAACAGAATACGAGTGCAACAACGGTTAACAAAACAAGTATTTTTTTCATTTCATTCTCCTTTTTTTGTCTATTCTATCACGTCTTTGAATAAAAGAAAACAGAAAAATTAACAAAATTAACAAAAACATTATATTTTCTTATTATATAGTAAATAAAAAAGGCCATCCGCAGGGGATGGCCTTCATTCCAGCTTGTTGATTCGATCAGTCCTGGAGTGGCATGAGGACATGATATGCCTCATCTGTCCAGTCTCTGTCGATATCCAGTCCCATGTCTGTTCCCTCAAGGGCTTTCTCAAATGTGTAGAAACGCTGGGTTTCATCGCATCTGAATGAGAGTTTGAGGCCTGTTCCAGCAGGTTCAAGCTTCAAATTCTTTGTCTTGCCGTTGAAGTCATAGATAAGATCTCCATTCTTTGAGTCGTAGAGCTTTACAGAACCATCTGCAAAGAATACCCAAAGAGCATCCCAGTTCGCATCAAGCCATTTTCCAGCAGGGAACTCTGAGAGGGTCTTAGGAGCCTCCGGAGCCGGTGCTGCGGCTGGTTTTGGAGCTGGGGCCGGTGCTGGTGCAGGTGCCTTGGCCTGAGCTGGTTTCGCAGCCTGGTCACTTGACTTTGCAGCCGGTTCGCTTGTCTTACAAGAGAAGAAACAGAACACAATTGCAATAGCAATGAATAATACTAGTACTTTTTTCATTGTTTACGTTCTCCTTGTCTATTCATTATCGGATTAAATATTATTAATCTTTATGAGAAATCCTGAATATTATTTTATATATCCTAATAAATAGTACATTTTCAGATTGCAAACTCCCCGGTAATGTATTAGAATATCTACAGCATATTTCAATGGAAGAGGAGTGAGAATCTCCCACGGACGCGCCACCGTGACAGGCGACCTGTAGGCTGTGCCACTGGGAAACTGGGAAGGAGCTTATGGGGATGGACAGATGTCCTGAAGCCTCAAGCCGGGATACTTTGGTATGCGCAAGAAGATTTGACTTCGCGATTTGAGTCGGAATCAGGAGCAGGGATACCTACGCCCACCGACTTCTTTTCTGCAGTCAGGAAAGGAGTTTCGATTGAAAAATCTGTCCATTTTAGCTTATTGTGCATTGTTTGTTGCGATGCCGGCCTTATCCCAGTCCAGTGTAGGCGGCGAGTTTGACTACTACATGGTCAATGGCTTTGACAGTGATAATCCTGTTTCTTTCCAGGATGACTGGTACAAGGGAGAGGTTGACTTCAAGGTTTCTGCCGGCGACTTCAGTCAGGTCAGGATTGAGGTTGAGGAGGATGGCTCCTGGAATGACAGAGGGCATTCTTATGCTGAAGGAACTCCTTCCATTAATTATTTCCGCGTGATCACAGACTGGGGAAAGTTTTTCGGCCTTGAGTCGATAGGAATCAGGACAGATATCGGATTATACAGCTATCAGACCTTTGACCGGGTCCACTTTACCGGATTCGGCTATGAGTATTCAGAAAATTATATGAACCCATACCTCAGGAAAGACTTTGGTTTCAAGCTTTCTCTGAGTTTTGCCGACGGATTGATCCAGCCATACTATGCAATGAGCTTTGATACAGTCAAGAGCGATAATAATCCTGCAGGCTATGAGTTCCTGACTGGAGTGGGCCTTGATTTTGATGAGATCGGCGTTCCTCTTTGGTTGGAAGGCTATTTCTGGAATCAGACAGCTGCAGAAAAAAATGCTTTCGGAATTGAGGCAATGTACACCCTTGATATAGGTGATTTCCGCTTCAATACTGGCGGTTTCCTGATTTCCAGAGAGGAAGATGACATAGACGGAAGCGGCCAGCAGTGGGGCTTCGGCATTGCTTTCAGAGCCTTTGATGCTCAGATATGCGTGTCTGGTACCGGTGCTTTCGGCGATGATTACTGGGAAACAAAGAAGAGAAAGCCAGATTCCTGTTCTGCCCTCTCTGCAATGGGTATAGAGGCTTCCTATGATCTTTTTGACTGGCTTACAGTCATCTCAGGCTGTGGATTAGCCTTCGGTGATTACAAGGAGAATGCTGCAGGTGACAGGACATTCCAGACATTTGAGGCTGGTGTGATAGTGAAACCGGACAGAGGAGTGAAATATAAGCTCGGCTACATCTATGCAGATAAAGATGCTGTAGGAGCCAACGGCAAGATGTCCGGTTATTTCACAAGAACCCTTAATACAAGGAAGCTGGCTGGCGAGAAGGGTGGCCTTTATTTCACAATACAGATTGATTATTGAAAAAATAAAAAATGTTTTTAATAGGAGGAACAAAATGAAAAACATCGTTAAGGTTTGCTGCATGGTTCTTGCTGTATTTATGCTGGCGCAAACTGCATTCTGCGCACCTAAGACAGACAAAGAGATTGCAGACAAGGTTGCTAAGCTGATCGACGCCATCTATGTCCAGGAATGGACAAAGAAGACTGACAAGCAGTGTGCTGCTGCCAAAGCGGCATGGGACAAGCTTACTGACGCACAGAAAGAGCTTGTTGAGGGTGAGAATGCTGATCCGGACTACTTCGGCCGGGACACCGGCGATGCCAGCAAGGATGACCCCCGGAATGCTGATAAAATCGGCAAGAAGGAGCTGCTTGTTGTGAGCTTCGGTACATCCTTCAACGACAGCCGTGTCAAAGATATCAAGGGTATCGAGGATGCTCTCCAGAAGTCTTTCCTGGACTGGGATGTAAGACGAGCCTTCACTGCCCAGATTATCATAAACCATATCCAGGCCCGGGACGGAGAGAAGATCGACAATGTGGACCAGGCCCTGAACCGCGCTGTGAAGAACGGTGTACAGATCCTTGTGATCCAGCCTACACATCTTATGCATGGTGCAGAATATGACGAGCTTAAGGCAGCTGTAGACAAATATGCTTCCAAGTTTGCAAAGGTTGTCATTGCAGAACCTCTGTTGGGAGAAGTTGGGGCTGATGCTTCCAAGATCAACGCAGACAAGAAGGCCACCGCAATTGCAGTCACTGCTGCCGCTGTGAAGACTGCTGGTTTTGATACAACTGAGGCTGCTGCCAAGGCTAAGACTGCATTTGTATTCATGGGCCATGGAACATCCCATACTGCAAAGGTTTCCTATTCACAGATGCAGGCTCAGATGAAAGAGTTGGGTTATAAGAACGTATTTATCGGTACTGTGGAAGGAGAACCGGAAGAGACAGCATGCGAGGAGATTATCAAGACAGTTGCAGCCGCAGGCTACAAGAATGTGATTCTCCGGCCTCTCATGGTAGTTGCAGGCGACCATGCCAACAACGATATGGCTGCAGAGGATGACGAGGAATCCTGGTTCAGCCAGTTCAAGGCTTCCGGCAAGTTTGACAAGATCGATACACAGATTGAGGGTCTCGGCCGGCTTGGAGCCATCCAGAAGATTTACATCAATCACGCTGGTGCAGCCATCAATTCTGCAAACTGATATAAGATGAAAAAGTTTATTGCAGTTATTTTATTTATTGCATTATTCTGTTTCCCTGTCCTGGGCGCTCCGCTTAAGGACGGGGTTTATACTGCAGAGTTCAGGACCGACAGCAGCATGTTCCATGTGAACGATGCCTATGGCGGAAAGGGAGTTCTTACTGTAAAGGATGGTAAGATGACAATACATGTCACCATGCCATCAAAGCAGATTCTCAAGCTGTTCTGTGGCAAGGCCGATGCTGCCAAGGCTCCCGGTGCTGCCCTGATCGAGCATACTGTTGACTCAGTGACTCATCCTGACGGATTTGTGGAGAAAGCCCACGGTTTTGATATTCCTGTTCCATATCTGGACAAGGATTTCGACTGTGCCCTGGTTGGAAAGAAGGGAAAGTGGTACGACCATAAGGTTTCGGTTTCCAATCCTGTTCCCACAGTCAAGGATGGCAGCTACAATGCAGATGTAACTCTTTCCGGCGGCTCCGGGAGGACAACTGTCGTCTCTCCTGCAGAGATTACAGTGCAGAATGGAATAATCTGGGCAACAATTGTATTCAGCAGTCCTCATTATGACTACATTACAATTGGAGAAACAAAGTACGACCGCATCAATACCGAAGGTAACTCCACATTCAGGATTCCTGTCACACTTGATAAGGATATCAGGATCAGTGCTCTTACCACAGCCATGAGTAATCCCCACATGATTGACTACACACTGCGTTTTGACGGGGGCTCGCTTAAATCAAGATGAGAAGAAAACCGATCCTGCTGCTATCTTTGGTTATCCTGGCATTCCTTCTTCCGGGCTGTAACTCTGAGAAGAAGGGGAGACCCTTTGCCCAGCTTAAGGTAACTGAAAGTATGCAGCTGGATTTTGCCACCCAGTTTTCTGTGGACTATTATGAGGGGGGCTATAAACTGATCTCTCTGGCAGACGGCAGCCGTTTCTTTGTAGTGCCGGAAGGGGCGCAGCTGCCGGAAGGGGCAGACCAGGTGGCTGTCCCCATCTATCAGCCTGTGCAGAACATTTATCTTGCGGCCACATCAGCCATGTGCCTCTTTGATTCCCTGAACCGGCTTGATGCCATCAAGCTTTCCGGGACAAAGGCAGAAGGGTGGTATATAAAAAATGCCCGGGATGCCATGAAGGACGGCCGTATCCTTTTTGCAGGCAGGTTCAATGCCCCCGATTACGAGCTTATCACTGCCTCTGAATGCAGGCTGGCTGTGGAGTCCACCATGATAGGGCATGCCTCCAATATCAAGGAGCAGCTTGAGCAGCTGGATATAGCTGTGCTGGTGGATCAGTCCAGCAACGAGCCGCATCCCCTTGGACGGTCGGAATGGATCAAGCTTTACGGAGCTCTGCTTAATGAGGAGAAAAGGGCAGAGGAAGTGTTCTCAAGACAGGTGGAATATCTTGAATCTGTCAGGAATAATGCCCCTTCCGGAAAGAGTGTGGCATTCTTCTATGTCAGTTCATCGGGCCGGATCATTGCCAGGAAAAGCGGTGATTATGTGAGCCGTATGATTGCTCTGGCAGGGGGAAAATATATTTTTGAGAAGCTTGGGGACAGTACTGCCAGGATGTCCACAGTCCCCCTTGAGCCGGAATTTTTCTATTCCCAGGCGAAAGATGCAGATATTATAGTGTATAATGCTACTATAGCAGATGAGATTTCCTCAATAGACCAGATGGTTGGGAAATGTCCTCTGCTGTCCGATTTCAAGGCAGTGAAGAGTGGCAATGTCTGGTGCACCAGCAAAAACATGTATCAGGAGACAACGGAGCTGGGCCAGATGATAAGCAGCCTGCATCAGATTTTTTCAGACAGTTCCGGAAATATCTCCCAGCTGCCTTTTTTTTACAGGCTGAGGTAAGGAGGCCATGTGAGTAAAACCCGTAATTGCATTGTATTCCTTCTGTTTCTCATACTTCTTATTGCAGCAGTGATTCTGAGCGCTCATGTGGGCAGTGTCAGCATCTCTGCCAAAGATATCATCAGTATTGTATTCAGAGGGGACAGGTCAAACTCTGTGGCCTATAACATCATATGGAAGATACGGCTTCCCCGTATTGTCCTGGCCTCCCTGCTGGGTGGTGCCTTATCCCTTTCAGGCTTCCTTATCCAGACCTTTTTCCGCAATCCTATCGCAGGGCCATTTGTGCTTGGAATATCCTCGGGAGCAAAGCTGTTCCTGGCCATAACCACAATCATAATGACCGGCCTGTTCAACCAGATGCCTGTGTCAGTCACAGTAGTAGCATCCTTTGTTGGATCTCTCCTCTCCCTGCTCCTGGTGCTGCTGTTCACTGGGAAGGTGAGGAATATGTCCATACTGCTGGTCATCGGAATCATGATAAGCTACATATGCTCTGCCATCACCGACCTGCTCATAAACTTTGCCAACGATTCCGATATCGTGAATCTTACCCACTGGTCAAAGGGAACCTTCTCTGCGGCCACCTGGCAGGATGTATATATTTCAGCTTTCATAGTGCTTCCTACGCTTCTTGTTGTCTTTCTGGCCTCCAAGCCTATGGGAGCGTATCTTTTAGGGGAGGGATATGCCAAGAGCCTAGGGGTGGACATCAAGCTGTTCCGCATTTTCCTGGTGCTTCTTACCGGTGTGCTCTCCTCCTGTGTTGCAGCCTTTGCCGGCCCCATCTCCTTTGTGGGCATAGCTGTGCCCCATATCTCCAGACAATTGCTTAAGACTTCAAAGCCTATTCTTATGATACCTGCCTCCTTCCTGTGCGGAGCCCTGTTCTGCGTGCTGTGCGATCTGGCGGCCAGAACCCTGTTTGCCCCCACAGAGCTTTCCATCAGCACTGTCACAAGTGCAATCGGAGCCCCTATTGTGATCTGGCTTCTTATATCAAGGAGGCGGAAGAATGAAGTCTGACAAACTTAGGCTGGATTCTCTTGCTGTAGGCTACAACGGGGTTCCCCTTATATCCGATATCACCCTTTCTCTGGCAAAGGGGGAAATACTTACTCTGATCGGCCCTAACGGCGCAGGTAAATCAACTATTCTTAAAAGCATAACACGGCATCTTGCCACCATAGCCGGTACTGTCTATCTGGATGAAAAGAATATGCAGACCATCAAGGGAACTGATGTGGCAAAGCAGCTTGCTGTAGTGCTTACGGAGCGGATACGTCCTGAGCTTATGACCTGCTTTGAGTTTGTCTCGGCCGGCCGTTATCCCTATACCGGCAGCTTCGGCATGCTTACAGAGCAGGACAGGGAGGTTGTGAAAAAGGCCCTTGAGAAGGTGAACGCCCTTGATATCGCCGACAAGGATATTTCCCGGATAAGCGATGGTCAGCGGCAGCGTGTCCTTCTTGCCCGGGCAATATGTCAGGAGCCGGAGGTCATAGTTCTTGATGAGCCCACCTCATTCCTCGATATCAGGCATAAGATTGAGCTTCTGGGAATTCTTTCCGACATGGCTAAGAACAGCGGTATCTCAGTGGTCATGAGCCTCCATGAGATAGACCTGGCCCAGCGCATCTCTGACAAGATAGTATGTGTCAAGGGAGACAGGATTGCAGCTTATGGAACTCCTGAGGAGATTTTCTCTGATGATACAATAAAGAAGCTTTACGATATTGAATGCGGCTCCTTCAATGCCCTGCTTGGAAACATAGAACTGGCTTCACCCTGTGGAGAACCTAAATGCTTTGTCATAGGCGGTGGAGGCCTGGGCATACCATATTATCGGGCATTGCAGAAACGTGGTATTCCTTTTGCCGCTGGAATACTGCTTGGAAATGATATTGATCTGGCTGTGGCTGCTCCCCTTGCTAAATATGTGGTAAAAACACCACCTTTTATGACAGCTTCTTCGGGTGACATTGCAGAAGCCGAAAAGCTTATAGATTCTGTAGGGGTTGTCATAGACTGCGGCTGTCCAATGGGTGGGATGAACAGCTTCAATTCTGAATTGCTTCAATATGCTGCAGAGCATGGCAAAACTCTCATAAGGTCACTTGCAGAGCTTAAGGAGGCAGAGCTGTGAGATTGCCCAGGATCCTGATTGCAGGCACCTCAAGCGGAAGCGGCAAGACAACTGCAACCTATGTTCTGCTTGAGCTTTTAAAACGCCGTGGCACTAGGGTAAAGGCCTGCAAGTGCGGACCGGACTACATCGACCCCATGTTCCACAAGAAAGTTTCGGGGATTTCCTGCACCAATCTCGACCCTTTCTTCTGTGATAAGAACCTGCTCAGATACCTTCTTGGCAAAAACGGAGGAGAGCAGATCACTGTGATTGAGGGAGTCATGGGCTACTATGACGGGACCAGCCATAAAGGGACTGACAACAGCACCTTCACTGTGGCGGAACAGACAGATACACCTGTGATTCTTACGGTGGATGCCAAAGGTTCTGCCTCATCTCTTCTTGCAGTTATAGAGGGGTTTCTCCATTTTGTTCCCGAAAGCCATATCCGCGGGGTGTTGTTCAACCGCATGACACCTGGAAGCTATAAGACTGTCAAAGCTATGATGCAAGACCGGTTCGGAGAGTCTGTTGTTCCAGTGGGGTTTATCCCGTCTCTACCCGAGGAGTGCCATATCCCATCCCGCCATCTTGGGCTGGTGACAGCAGCCGAGATAAACGACCTTACAGAACGCCTTGAGAAAACAGCCGACCTTTGTATCTCTTCTGTTGATCTTGATGCTGTATTGGCCATGGCTTGCAAAGCTCCTGATCTTGAATCCAACGCACCGGAGGTGCCACATCTTGGTGGAATAAACCTGGCAGTTGCCATGGATGAGGCCTTCTGCTTTTACTATGACAGCACTTTTAAGCTGTTTGAGGAAATGGGGGCTGAACTCAGGTTTTTCTCTCCTTTGGCAGACGACGTGATTCCTGAAGAGAGTGATGGCCTCATAGTAGGGGGCGGGTACCCGGAGCTTTATGCAGAAAAGCTTGAAGCAAATATTCATACTAAAGAAAGCGTGTGCAGGGCCATATCTTCCGGCATGCCCACAATTGCTGAATGCGGAGGCTTCCAGTATCTTGGAGAGACTCTGGATGGTCATAGAATGTGCGGAGTGCTTAAGCATTCTTCCACAAGGACAGAGCACCTTGTCAGGTTTGGATATATTGCTATGACATCCCGCAGGGATGGTCTTTTCGGGTCGGCAGGGACAAAGCTGAAAGCTCATGAGTTCCATTATTGGGACAGCACAGACAGCGGAGATGCTTTTACAGCAAAGAAGCCCGACGGCAGGGAATGGAAATGTGCAGTCATGACCGATACCCTTTATGCTGGATATCCTCATCTTTTCCTTCCATCAAATATTCCTGCAGCAGCGGCCTTTTATAAAAAGTGTATTAAATATAAGGAGGGCAGGAGATGATCATAGCCGATCCCATGGAAATCGAAAAGCGCAGTATGGAAATCATTGAAAGCGGACTTCCTGCCGATATCCCCCAGGAAAACAAGGCCGTGGTCAAACGGGTCATCCATTGTACAGCCGATTTTGATTATGCGGAAAACCTTACCTTCTCAAAGGATGCAGTCAAGAATGCGCTTGAAGCATTGCGCCGGGGCTGCGATATTGTCACAGACACCCAGATGGCCCTGGCTGGAATAAATAAAGCTGCTGCTGCAGAACTGAGATGTAAGATTCATTGCTTCATGAGCGATCCGGATGTGGCAAAGGAAGCAGGGGAGAGAGGATGCACCCGGGCAGTTGTCTCAATGGAGAGGGCGGCAAAGCTTGGAAAACCGCTTGTTCTTGTCATCGGCAATGCACCGACAGCTCTGCTGAAGATCAGGGAAATGATTGATGCAGGAGAGATAGCTCCGGCTCTTGTGATAGGTGTTCCAGTGGGGTTTGTCAATGTTGTTGAATCCAAGAACGCCATAATGGAAACAGATGTGCCTTATATTGTCGCCAAAGGAAGAAAAGGAGGATCCAACGTCGCCGCAGCTGTAGTCAATGCGCTGATGTATCAGATAACAAGATGATGGAGAGCTTTATCACAAAAGATGGGAAGAGACTCAGGCGTGGCTATACCACAGGCTCCTGTGCCGCCGCTGCCGCAAAATCTGCGGCATTGATGCTGCTTACAGGATGCAGGCTGGATAGCATTCATCTGATTACACCCTTTGGGATAGAGCTGAATCTCCCTTTGCATGATATTGAGATAAATGAAAGATATGTTACCTGCGGAGTAGTAAAGGACAGTGGGGATGACCCAGATGTGACAGACGGGATCACAGTCTATGCCAAGGTGGAGAAAACAGAGTTACCATACACAATTGAAATAGACGGCGGCCAGGGAATAGGCCGGGTGACAAAACCTGGTCTTGATCAGAGGGTTGGCTGTGCTGCTATAAACTCCACTCCCCGCAGGATGATTACAGAAGAGCTGCAGCAGGTGTGTGAGGATAGCAGTTATACCGGTGGCCTTAAAGTTATTATATCAGCCCCGGAAGGAACTGATATTGCAAAAAGAACCTTCAATCCCAAGCTTGGAGTGGTAGATGGCATCTCTATTTTAGGAACCACCGGTATTGTGGAGCCTATGAGCGAGGAAGCGCTTATTGACAGCATAGCTCTTGAGATCCGGCAGCGCAAGGCACTTGGGGACAGGAGGCTTATCCTTGCTCCAGGTAACTTCGGCGCAGATTTCCTTAAATCGGTGTATAAAATTGAAGATGAGCAGATTGTGAAATGCTCAAACTATGTAGGAAACGCATTGGAAGCTGCAATCGGTGCAGGCTTCTCAGAAGTGCTTCTGGCAGGTCATATTGGTAAATTTATAAAGCTTTCCGGAGGAATTATGAACACCCACTCAAAAGAGGGTGATCACAGAGCTGAACTGATGGCTTCTGCCGCACTGGCAGCCGGGGCATCTCCAGAGACAGCCAAGTCGATGTCTGACTGTGTGACGACCGATGAGATGCTTCGTATTCTCGACATGGAAGGAGTTCTTTCAGGAACTATGGAAGTATTGAAAGAACGGATAGAAGATGCTCTTGCAGTAAGGTTTGCAGGGCAGCTTGAAATAGGAGTGATTGTCTTCGTCACTGGAAATGTGGAACTGTTTAAGACTGAGAAAGCCCGGGAGTGGATGGAGGGGCAGCCGTGAAAAAAGGGATTTTATATGGTGTCGGTGTGGGACCTGGTGACCCTGGTCTTCTGACTGTAAAAGCTGTGAACCTTATTAAAAGCTGCGATATTCTGGCAATTCCCCATAGAAAGGCGGGGGAGTGCTTTGCATATAGGATTGCGGTCAAGGCAGTGCCGGAAGCAAAGGATAAGCCTGTGCTGCCTGTCGATATGCCCATGACACACGACAAGACTGTACGTGAAGCTGCATACAAAGTGGGTGCAGACTTGGTTGCAGGAGAACTTTTAAAAGGGAAGACAGTAGTTTTCCTGACCCTTGGTGATCCTGCCGTTTATTCCACATTTGCATATCTTGCACCCCATGTCAGAAACCATGGGTTTGAGGTGGTATGGGTTCCGGGAGTGACCTCCTTCTGTGCATCTGCCGCTGCCCTTGGACAGCCCCTCTGCACCGACCGGGAGACAATGCATATCCTTCCTGGGGGAGTTGATGCAGCAGAGGCTCTTCGGATGCCAGGGACAAAAGTATTTATGAAAGGGGAGCTTTCCTCTCTTCTTGTTGCACTCAAGGAAAGAGGGCAGGAAGCTCAGGCAGTGGAGAACTGCGGCATTGAGAACGAGCATATTTATAAGACTGCTGATACCATTCCAGAGGATGCAGGTTATTATCTCGTGACAATCGTAAAGGAGAAGGAAGCATGATACATTTTGTAGGGGCCGGATGCGGTGCCCCCGACCTTATCACGCTGCGGGGCAAGAAGCACATAGAGAATGCTGATGTGATCATTTATGCCGGTTCTCTTGTAAACAAGGAGCTTCTGGAATATGCAAAAAAGGGTTGTGCCATCTATGACAGCGCAAAGATGACCTTGGAAGAGATTATGGATGTGATTTCACAGGCTGAGCAGAAGAGGCTTGTCACAGTACGCCTGCATACCGGTGATCCTTCTCTTTATGGTGCCATAGGGGAGCAGATGCGGGAACTGGACCGGCTTGGAATAGAATATGACATAACCCCCGGGGTAAGTGCCTTCTCCGGTGCAGCCGCCGCACTCAAGACAGAATACACCCTGCCCGATGTCTCCCAGACCGTAATCATAACCCGGGCCGCCGGCAGAACCGGAGTCCCCGGTTCTGAAGACCTGCGCTCCCTTGCCTCTCACGGAGCCACTATGGTGCTGTACCTGAGCGCAGGCCTTCTGGATAAGGTCAGCCACGACCTTATTGCCGGCGGCTATGATGCCGACACACCGGCTGCCATAGTCTATAAGGCAACCTGGGCAGACGAGAAGGTCTGCCGGTGCACTGTAGGTACGCTGAATCAGACGGCGGCGGCAAACGGAATCACCAAAACTGCACTTGTTGCTGTAGGGAAATTCCTTGGAAGCAGCTTTACCCGCTCCTGCCTGTACAATCCCGGTTTCTCCACCGAGTTCAGGGAGGCTTCAAAGTGAAGACCTCTATTTTCTGTTTTTCCGATTACGGGTCTCTGATTTCCGAAAAGCTCTGCAGCCTTCTTGGACTGGAAAAAAATTGCATCCATAGGCGAGTTGACGAAGAAATGGGAGTGCTGTTTGAAGAGAATGATGCATTAATCTTTATCGGCGCCTGCGGTATTGCTGTCCGCGCCATTGCGCCCTATATAAAAAGCAAGACCACCGATCCTGCCGTGGTTGTGATTGATGACCGGGGGAAATATGTCATACCGATTCTCTCGGGACACATAGGAGGTGCCAACAGGCTTGCACAGCAGATTGCTCAGCTTCTTGGCGCAGCTGCTGTCATAACCACAGCCACCGATTGTGCAGGAAAGTTCTCCTGCGATGCCTGGGCAGTTCAGAACGATTGTGCAATTTCTTCTATGGAGGCTGCTAAAAAAGTTTCTTCCGCTATCCTGAAAAGAGATATACCGGTTATTTCTGATTCTGAGCTTCCATCCTGCCTGCCACAGGGGCTTGTCCCAGGAGAAAAGGGCGAGATAGGTATATATATAGGTATCCATGAAAAGGTGCCCTTTAAAACCACGCTGCAACTGATTCCACGCGTTCTTGTTCTGGGTATCGGCTGCCGTAAGGGGACATTGAAAGAACACCTTCTTTCAGCGGTAAGAAAAGTACTTGCAGATAACAACCTTGATATCAGGGCTGTAGGAAGAATTGCTTCGATAGATGTGAAGATGGGGGAGGCAGGATTGCTTTCCCTGGCAAAGGAGCTTGGTGCTGAAATTTCCTTCTATACCGCCGCTGAGCTTAACTCTGCCGAAGGCGATTTTGAAGAGTCTGCTTTTGTTAAAAATACAGTAGGAACTGACAATGTATGTGAACGCTCTGCAGCTCTTGCAGGGGGGAAGCTGATTGTCAAGAAGACTGTCTTGGACAGCGTTACAATCGCAGTATCTGAAAAAGAATGGGAGATGAAATTTTGAATAAGCTGTTTATAGTAGGTATAGGTGCAGGAAACTATGAAGGAATGACTGTAGGTGCGGTGAAGGCTCTTGAGCAGGCAGATCTTATTGTGGGCTATACTGTTTATTGCAAACTGATCAAGCCTTATTTTCCGGATAAAAAATTCCTCTCCACCCCTATGATGCAGGAGATTGAGCGTTGCCGTCTTGCCCTTGAGCATGCAGCTGGGGGTGAGACCACTGCGGTTGTCTGTTCTGGTGATGCAGGGATATATGGAATGGCTTCTCCAGTCCTTGAGCTTGCTGATAAATATGAGGTGGAGATAGAGATTATAGCTGGTGTCACAGCTGCTGCCTCCGGTGCAGCCCTTCTAGGGTCTCCGATTACCAATGATTTTGCTGTGATAAGCCTCTCTGATAATCTTACTCCTATGGAGGAGATAGAGAGACATCTTGAGAAGGCTGCCGAAGCAGATCTATGCATTGTTATTTATAATCCGACCAGCCACAGGAGGGCCGGTTATCTTAAGAAAGCCTGTGATATCGTTATGCGGTACCGCTCAAGTCAGACTGTGTGCGGTATTGCCCAGAACATAGGGCGTGAAGGAGAGAATTCACGTATTATGACTCTTTCGGAGCTTGCAGAGGCAGAGACTGATATGTTCTCCACTGTGTTTATAGGCAATTCAAAAACTAAGATTATAAACGGGAAAATGGTCACCCCCAGGGGATATAGGAATGTCAGATAAGATTTGTATTTTTGCCGGGACCACCGAGGGGAGGAAACTCGCATTCCTTCTTAAGGATGCTGCAGAGGTGACCGCCTGTGTTGCAACCGAATATGGCGAGATCCTGCTTGATGGAATCGCTGGTATTACTGTTCATTCAGGACGCATGGATGCAGATGAGATGGCAGCTTTTTTCACAAAGAACAGCTTTGACAGGATTATAGATGCCACCCATCCATATGCTAAGATTGTCACCGATAATATTGCCAATGCAGCTTCTGAAACAGGGATACCCCTTATGAGGATTCTCCGGGAGAAGGAGAGTGATTTCCCTGGTGCTGTCTATGTCTCTTCTGCCATTGAGGCAAAGGAATATCTTTCAGGATGTGAAGGCAATATACTTATCACAACTGGTGCAAAGGAACTTCCAGATTTTGCAGGGCTTGATATGTCCCATGTATGGGTAAGGGTACTGCCGGTGGTTTCATCCCTTGAGGCTTGCGAGAAGGCAGGGGTTCCTGCAGCGCATATCATTGCGGCCCAGGGACCTTTTACCGAAGATATGAATATGGCCCAGCTGAAGATGATTTCTGCCAAGTATGTTGTCACAAAGGCGTCGGGTAAAAACGGCGGCTTTGAGGAGAAGATAAAGGCTGCATCAGCGTGCGGCGCAGTACCGGTCATCATAGGACAGCCAGCCCAGATATCAGGCCTTTCACTGGACCAGGCGATTGCTGAGCTTGGAAAAACTTATCAGATTTCAAATAGAGAAATCATACTGATCGGCATAGGGCCTGGAAGCACGGGCATGCTCACTCTTGAGGCTCAGAAAGCGATAGAGAATTGTGATGCAGTAATTGGTGCTGCTTCTGTGGTTGAAACGCTGAATACACGGAAGCCATGCTTTACAGAATATAACCCAGCAAAGGTGCGGAATGTGCTGGAGTCTCATCCTTCAATCCGGAGCGCCGCTGTTGTCTTCCGGGGTGACACCGGCTTCTTCAGCGGTGCATCTGATATGATAAAGGAATTTAAAAACCAGAATATCAGAGTCATTCCTGGAATCTCCTCTCTTTCGGCTCTTTCTGCAAGGCTTGGTGCAAGCTGGGATGATGCAGTCTTGATCAGCCTTCACGGCCGGGAGAATAATTTTGTTGATGCAATTGCAAAAAATAAAAAAGTCTTTCTTCTTACAGGTGGAGAGAACACCCCGGCTTCGGTATGCAGAAGGCTTAAGGAATATGGTTTAGGTTCCCTTGAGTGCACCGTAGGAGAGCGACTTTCCTATCCTGATGAGAAGATAATCCGTGGCAGTGTTGATTCATTTGCAGATGGTCTTTTTGATCCTCTTTCTGTTATTTTGATTGAAAATCCAGAAGCTTCCCAGAGGCTCAGGATCGGAGTGGACGACAGTGAATTTATCCGTGGCGAGGTCCCGATGACAAAGGCCGAAGTACGCTCAATCTCTGTATCGAAGCTGGCTTTATGCGACGATTCCGTTGTTTGGGACATAGGGGCAGGAACAGGCTCTGTATCGGTGGAATGTGCTCTTGCAGCCTGCAAGGGGCAGGTTTTTGCCATTGAGAAGGAGCTGGATGCAGTTGAGCTGATAAAGCAGAACAAGCTTAAATTCAAGGCCGATAATCTCTTTATTGTCCATGGATGTGCTCCAGATGCGCTTAAGGCTCTGCCTGCACCTACCCATGCTTTCATCGGCGGAAGCTGTGGTAATCTTCACGGCATATTGAATATGCTTTTGGATAAAAATCCAGATGTAAGGATTGTCATGACCACAGTCACACTGGAATCTCAGATCGAGGCTTTTGCCTGTGCAAAAGATTACGGGTTTGAGATTTTTGAGGCAGTTTCAGTGAATATATCCCGTACTAAAAAAGCAGGATCCTATAATATGATGACAGCCCAGAATCCTGTCACAGTATTTGTCATGCAGAAGAGGAGAAGTGATGGCTGAGCTTTTGATTTATCAGACATATGCCATAATAATCGGATTCATCATCGACTTTTTCGTGGGAGACCCTCATGCCATACCTCATCCTGTTGTGGCAATCGGGAAACTGATTTCTTTCCTGGATAAAAAGCTGCGCATCGGTGGCGGTGACAGGAGAGATATCCTACGGGGGACCTGGACTGTCCTTATTGCAGCTGTTGTCTCAACTGCTGTCCCTTCAACCATTCTCTTTGCAATGTGGAAGCTTCATCCCTTTGCTTATCTTGCTGTCAGCAGCATAATGTGTGCTCAGATTATTGCTGCACGGGAGCTGGTGAGGGAGTGTGCTGCTGTGGAAAGGGCTGTGGAGAAAGGTGACTTGGAAGGAGCACGGAAAGCTGTTTCCTATGTTGTGGGGCGGGATACAGAGGCTTTGGATAAGGAAGGCATATGCCGGGCAGCTGTGGAGACTATTGCCGAGAATGGATCAGATGGTGTGATTGCTCCTCTTTTCTGGATGTTCTTATTCGGAGCACCTGGCGGTTTCTTTTATAAAGCTGTGAACACAATGGATTCCATGCTGGGCTATAAGAACGAGAAGTATCTCTATTTCGGACGGGCCGCTGCCAGAACTGATGATGTGGTGAATTTCATCCCCTCACGGATCAGCGCTTTTCTTATGATTATCTCCTGTCCTCTATGCCATCTGGATGGTAAAGAGGCTTTCAGAATATTCCGCCGGGACCGCTTTAAGCACACAAGTCCCAATGCGGCTCAGACTGAATCTGTTTTTGCAGGTGCCCTTAATGTGCGTTTGAACGGACCTGCTTTTTATGGAGGAATCCTCCATGAGAAAGAATATCTGGGGGATGATGCACGGCCTATTGAAAGTGCTGATATCAGCAGGGCAGGGAACCTTATGTATACTGCTTCGTGCATGATGCTGATTTTCGGTGTCCTTATAAGAATGGGAGTGATACTATGCTTATAAATGAAAAGAATCCCCATGGCGGCGATATTTACACTCACAGGGGTATGCTGGATTTTTCGGCAAATATCAATCCCTTCGGTATTCCTGATGCAATAAAAAATGCAGCAATGGATGCAATAGGCGATTGCACCGCTTATCCGGACCCTTATTGCCGCATACTTAGAAAACGGATCTCGGGGCATGAAGGAATACCTGAAGGATGGATTCTCTGCGGCAACGGCGCTGCAGACCTGATTTATTCCTTTGCCTATTCTCTGCCGGCTGATAAGCCTGCCTTGATTGTCTCTCCCGCTTTCAGCGAGTATCAGGCAGCACTTTCTGCAGCCGGAATCCAGGTTGAGCATTTCATGCTTGATGAGCGGAAAGGCTTTGTCCTTGACGACAGCATTTTAAATATAAATTTTTCCAGGTACAGCGCGCTGTTTGTATGCACTCCAAACAACCCCACAGGAATAACTGTCAGGCCGGAGCTCCTTATTAAGCTGGCAGAGACTGGTGTCAGGCTGTTCTGTGATATGTGCTTTATGGATATGACAGCATCGCCAGATAGATATGATTTACCAGGTATGCTGAAGAAATATCCAGATCTTGTCATCCTTAAGGCTTTTACCAAAAGCTTTGCTGTTCCTGGCTTGCGGCTTGGTTATGCCCTTTGCTCCGATGGGGAATTCCTTGCTGAAATGTCAGAGAAATCCCCATGCTGGAATGTCTCAATTCCGGCGCAGAAAGCTGGATGTGCGGCCCTGGACTGCAAAAAATGGCTCTCCGATACAGTAAAAGCTATAGCCAGAGAGCGTGAAAGGGTAGCTGTTGCACTGCATTCCATGGGGATAAAAGTGTTTCCAGGAGAAGCTAATTATCTCCTTCTCTATTCGGAGAAAGATCTGTACAGCAGTCTGCTGGAAAAAGGTATTCTAGTCCGTGACTGCTCAAATTATAAAGGACTGAGAAAAGGTTATATCCGTATTGCCATCCGGAAGGCCGAGGAAGATGACAGACTTTTGTCAGCCATGAAAGAGGTTCTATGATGAGCAGAGCTAAACCGATTATGATCCAGGGAACAATGTCCAACGCAGGAAAAAGCTTGCTCTGTGCGGCACTATGCCGTATTTTCAGACAGGATGGTTACCGTGTGGTTCCTTTCAAATCCCAGAATATGGCCCTTAACTCCTTTATCACAGAAGAAGGCCTTGAGATGGGGAGAGCTCAGGTGGTGCAGGCCGAGGCAGCTGGAGTCAAACCCTCTGTCCTTATGAATCCTGTTCTGCTCAAGCCCACTACAGATGTGGGTTCCCAGGTTATCGTGAACGGCGAGGTCCGATCCAACATGAGTGCTGTTGAATATTTCAAATATAAGAAACAGCTGATTCCTGAGATAATGAAGGCATATGATAAGCTGGCATCTGAAAATGATATCATTGTGATAGAAGGGGCTGGCAGTCCTGCGGAGATCAACCTGAAAGATGATGATATTGTCAACATGGGATTGGCAAAGATGGTTGATGCACCGGTGCTGCTGGTGGGGGACATAGACCGGGGAGGAGTCTTTGCTCAGCTGTACGGAACGTTGGCACTGCTGGAACCGGAGGAGAGGACTATGGTCAAGGCTACTGTCATCAATAAATTCCGTGGGGATGTCTCTATTCTCGCTCCAGGGCTTGATTCGCTCTATAATCTTGTCAAAATCCCATGTGCAGGTGTCATTCCCTATGTGAATATAGATATTGATGATGAGGACAGCCTTAGTGAGCGGTTGTCCTCAAAGAAACGGAAAGAGATTGATATTGCTGTTATCGCACTTCCACGTATATCAAATTTCACTGATTTCTCTCCATTTGAACGTTTTTCCGGTGTTTCGCTCCGTTATATCAGGAATGCTGCAGAACTGGGCAGCCCCGATATGATCATCATCCCAGGGACCAAATCCACAATTTCTGATCTTAAGTGGATGCGGCAGAAGGGCCTTGAGGCAGAAGTGCTTAAGGCAGCCTCGCGGGGAACTCCTGTCTTCGGTATCTGCGGAGGTCTGCAGATGCTGGGTAAATCAATATCTGACCCCTTTGGTTCCGAGGGTGGTGGAGAAATTTCCGGCTTGGGACTTCTTGATATTGAGACTGTGTTCGGCAAGGATAAGACCCGCACTCAGGTGGAAGGCAGTTTTTCTGGTATATCAGGAATATTTGCCCACCTTGAAGGAATAAAATACAGAGGATATGAAATCCATATGGGGCAGAGCGGCGATAAGGGTGCTGTCCTGCAGAATGGTAATATCTACGGCAGCTATATCCATGGGCTGTTTGACGAGGCTGGTATTGCAGATGAAATTGTCAGGGCGCTGTATAAAAAACGCAATCTGGTATTTGATGAAAACGCAGTGTTCGACCAGCATGCTTATAAGGAAGAGCAGTATGACAGGCTTGCCGGCACAGTACGCTCTGCTTTGGATATGAGTCTTATTTATTCGCTATTGAAGTAATAATTATCTTCTCCACAGGTGGTGTGTGAAAAGAATCATCACAGGGTAGATCTCGAGACGTCCTGTAAGCATATTGAAGCTCAGGAGCCATTTGACATAATCTGCAAAGAATGAATAGTTCCCGGTGGGCCCTATCATGGAGAAGCCAGGTCCTACATTACCTATTGTGGATGCGGAGCATGAGAAGCAGGTCAGGAGGTCATAGCCGCCAGTTGCGGTCACCAGCGAGGTTATGATGGTAAGAATTATGTACAGAGCGACGAATCCGGCGATACTGAGAATAGTATTCCGACGCACCACCATGTCGCTGTCCTTTATCATGTAGATGCCCCGGGGCCGGAGCATTCTCTTCATCTCTATCACGCTCTGCTTGACTATCATGATCATTCGGATAACTTTCATACCACCTGCAGTGGAGCCTGCACATCCCCCCGAGAACATAAGGAGGAATATCACCATCTGAGACAGCATTGGCCATTTCATATAGTCGCAGTTTGCAAAGCCGGTTGTGCTCAATGTGGCTGCAACCTCGAAGCTGCCGAAGCGCAGGGCTTCACCGAAAGTCTCGACATGATTTCTCATGAGGTTTATGACTATAATAGCTGTGCAGACCAAGAAAATTCCTGTGTAGACCTTGAGTTCTGTGTTCTGCTTTATGACAGAAATCTTGCCGAATATCAGGCTGAAGTAAAGAGCAAAGTTGATGCCGCTTAGGAACATGAATGCGGTGATTATTGCATCAACATATACAGAGTTGAAGGATGCCACGCTGGCGTTGCGGGTGGAGAAGCCTCCGGTGGCAATGGTGGACATGGAGTGGGACAATGCGTCATACAGCGTAAGTCCGGCGGCACTTAAAAGAATTGTCTCAATAATTGTGAGCCCGAAATAAATACCCCACAGGATCTTGGCGGTCTGAGCAATCTTGGGCATTATCTTCTGCATTGTAGGACCTGTGGTCTCGGTCTTCACCATCTTCATACCACCTATTCCCATGAGGGGGAATATGGCAACCATGAATACAACTATTCCCATACCGCCCATATAGTGGGTCATGGCACGCCAAAACAGCATGCACTTAGGCAGTGCTTCTATATCAGCAAGTATAGAGGCACCACAGCCTGTGAAACCTGACATGGTCTCAAAGAATGCATCGGTATACGAAGGTATGGAACCGGAAAGGAAATAAGGCATTGAACCGGATATAGTAGAAACCAGCCACAGTATGGCCACTGTTATGAAGCCATCCTTTATAGACAGGTTCTGCTGCTTGCGCCTACGGCTCAAGAGGAGCATTATTGTTGCCAGGACAAGGCTGATCACCTGCGGTATTACAAAATATGTGATCATATCATACTCGCCGAACCAGAGTGCCCAGCCTATGGATGGAATCTCTGCCATGGCTATTATGATGAGTACCATTGCGATGACTTTAAGGATAAGCTTTGAGTTCATTTATTCAAATATCTTCTGCACCCTGTCGATGTTGTCCTTCTTGACCATCATGATTATATTGTCACCTTTCTTTATCTCATAATTACCGTTGGGGAGAATGTCCTGGTCACCGCTCTTTACAGAGAGAATCAGGGACTGAGGCGGGAATGTCATCTCCTTCACAAGAAGTCCTGCCGCCATACTGGTCTCCGGCACCTGCAGCTGAATCACCTCTATGTCGCTCTCGGGAATTGCATAGGAATTCTTCAGGTTGCGGCGGCGCATGAAACGCAGGATACCCTGCAGGGTACTGTAGTTAAGGCTTATAGGAACATCTATGCCCAGGTTTGTGGCTACATTCAGGTAACTGGTCTTCTTTACCAGTGCCAGTGCCTTCTTGACTCCCAATGACTTGGCATAGACTGCCGATACAATGTTCAGCTCCTGGTTCTCGGTGGCTGCCATTATAAGGTCGCCATCTGTGAGTCCCTCATCCTCAAGCACGTTGTCATCCGAGATATCCTCATTTAATATAAGGGCCTCCGGGAACCGTGCCGCCAGCTCCTTGCACCGCTTGTAGTCCCGGTCAATAATTGCGATATTCTTCTTGCCGAGAGGTTTCTGGAACAGATTCCAAAAATGCTTCTTATGGGTGCTTATCTCTCCCTTGTCATAGAAGTGCTGACATACATATGCTGAAATATCGTTTCCACCCACAATTATCATCTTGTTGAGGTTTATCCGCTCTTTCCCGACCTGAGCCAGAACCTTGGAAAGGTCTTCCTCGTTGCCCATGAGGTAGAGGAGATCTCCCTCCTGAATCAGGGTGTCACCTTTTGGAATGGTATATTGTCCATCCTGATAGATAAGGGCTACCAGAACTCTGGCTGCAAGAACAGTGTGGAGGTCTTTCACCAGCTTGCCGGCAAATACGCTGTCCTCTGGAACCGGAACAGTACGGATCTGAAGGCTTGTGTTCTCGAACAGCATTATATCGCCGGTGGCACCGTGCTCAATCTTGGAGATGATCTCCTTTGCCGCCTCCAGCTCCGGGTTCACGATATAGTCGATTCCCAGGAAGGATTTCTCCAGAAGCGAAGTGTGTGTGAAGGTGATATTGTGCACGCTGGCGATTTTGTTGGGGGTGTTGAATTCCCTGTTCACCAGGCCGCAGGCAATCATGTTGCGCTCATCAGACCCTGTCAGGCTGATGAAATAATCAGCTTTTGAGACCCCGGCATCCCGCAGGTTGTCAGGATCAAGTCCATCCTTGTTGATGACCAGGCAGTCCAGGGAGTTGGATGCAATGTTGGCTTTTTCCATATCCTGCTCGAACATGATGACATTCATATTCTCTGCAATAAGTGTCTTTGCAAGACGGGTTCCGACTCGGTCTGCCCCTACGATAACTACTGTCATAATAATTTATTTTATAATATGTAAAAGAGGGTGTCAATGTTTTCCAAAAGCCCTGTCTTTCCTTACATATAAAAATAAAAGTTGCCAAAAACAGGTTCTCCCCTTACAATGGTACAAATAGGATATTTCAAATAAGGAGGTCCTGATGGGCTATGTATTGTCTAGGGAAGCATTTGCTGCCGTGATAGCCGACCTTTCTAAGAATTACAGGATATTTGCACCTGTAAGAAAGGAAGGGGCAGGAAGATTTACGGATGTTGATGCTGTTATTTATGATTATGTGTGCGATTCTGAAAAGATTGAACTGGAGGCAAAGTCAGATTATGCTTCCAAGGAATTCCTTACACCTTTATCCGAAACACTTCTCTATTTTACAGAAAATGAAGTAAAGGAATCTGATCTTGATACAAGACCAGTCCTTGTCTTTGGAAGGAGCTGTGACATTAACTCCCTGAAAAGGCTGGATCAGATATATCTTGATAACGGGCTTGCAAAGGATCCTTTCTATAAAAGACGCAGAGACCTTGTAAAGTATGTTCTTATCGGCTGTGGTCATTCCTATGACAACTGCTTCTGCGTATCAATGGAATCAAATAAGTGCGATGATGGATATGTGTTCTCAATAGATCTTGTTGAAGATAATATTCAATCAAATGTACCTGACAAGGATTTTGATAAATATTTTGCACAGCATTGTAATGATAAAAAAGATGTAGCGCCAAGATATGTCAAAGAAAATGAAGTGAAGGTTGCAGTACCAGATTCTGTTCCGCTTAGTGTAATTACCGATGCTCTCTGGGATGAATACACCACCCGGTGCATCAACTGCGGCCGTTGTAACTATGTATGTCCAACCTGCACCTGTTACACAATGCAGGATGTTTTCTATTCAGACAATGGAAAAGTGGGTGAGAGGCGAAGAGTTGGTGCTTCCTGTATGGTAGATGGTTATACCGATGTGGCAGGCGGCGGCCAGTACAGGCGCAAGAACGGCGAAAGGATGCGGTTTAAAGTCCTTCATAAGATTTCTGATTTCAAGAAGAGATTCGGATATCACATGTGTGTAGGCTGCGGACGGTGCGATGACATATGTCCTGAATACATTTCTTTCAGCAATATAATTGGCAAGGTTTATCAGGCATCAAAGGAGGTGAAGTAATGACAAATAATAATCCTTATCTTCCTTTTGCGTCAGACATACTTGATGTAATAAAACATACAGAAAAAGAGTATACTTTCCGGATGGCGTTCAAAGGAGATGTCAAGCCTGGACAGTTCTTTGAGGTTTCTATTCCTAAATATGGCGAGGCCCCAATTTCTGTAAGTGGTATAGGAGATGGCTATATAGACCTTACAATAAGAAAGGTTGGCCGTGTAACTAATGAAGTTTTCGAAAGATACAAGGGACAGTCGCTCCTGCTCAGAGGTCCATACGGCAATGGCTTTGATGTTGATCTATACCGAAATGGAGAAGTAGTAGTTGTTGCAGGAGGAACTGGAGTATCACCTGTAAGAGGCGTAATCCAGGCCTTGAGCCAGATGCCAGATGCGACAGATAAATATGTCATTGCCGGGTTTAAATCTCCTGCTGACATGCTGTTTAAAGATGACCTGAAGGAATGGGAGAAAAAGCTTAAGCTTACACTTACTGTAGATGGTGCGCCAGAAGGATATACCGGAAATATAGGGCTTGTTACAAAGTTCATTGAAGGTCTACCTCTGAAGAACCCAGCCGAGGCAAAAGCTGTTGTGGTAGGGCCTCCTCCAATGATGAAGTTCACCATCATAGAGCTTAAGAAGAAAGGCTTTAAAGATTCCAACATAACTGTATCCCACGAACGCAAGATGTGCTGCGGTCTTGGAAAATGCGGTCACTGCAGGGTCAACGATACATACATCTGCCTCGACGGCCCTGTATTTAACTATGAATTTGCCAAGAATTTCGTAGACTGAGAAAGGAGATTAAAATGGGTAAACTTGATATAAATGTTGGAAAACTGAAGAAAAATGCATTCCGTTACTCAAAGGTCCGTGGCGAGACAGCTTCCAGAATAAGAATTCCCGGTGGAGTCATAGACTCAAAATCCATGGGCAGAGTGGTGGAGATTGCAGAAAAATATGGTACTGGAGTTATAAACATAACTAACAGGCAGGGAATAGAGATTCCTGGAATAAAGCTTACAGACATGGAAAAGGTCAATGCCGAAGTTCAGTTGATTATAGATTCCCTCAGAATTAATCAGCCGGAAAAAGGGAAAGGATATCCATCCTCAGGAACCAGAAATGTCATTGCATGTCCCGGTGCCAGACTGTGTCCTTTCGGCTGCTACGATACAACTGCCTTTGCCCAGAAGATGGAGAACAATATCTTTCCAAACGACAGGCATGTGAAAATAGCTTTCACAGGATGTTCCAACGACTGTGCCAAGGTAAGGATGGCAGACTTCGGAATTATAGGTATGACCGAGCCTCAGTACAATAAGGACAGATGTGTTGCCTGCAAGGCTTGTATTAATTTCTGCAAGCGGCGTTCTGTAGGTGCCCTTGAACTAGTGAATGGCAAAGTTGTCAGAGATACAGATAAATGCATCGGGTGCGGAGTCTGTGTCGCATACTGTCCTACCAGAGCCTGGACCCGGAGCCGGGAGCATTACTTCAGACTGGTTATTATGGGAAGAACCGGAAAGAAGAATCCACGGCTGGCCGAGGACTTTATCAAATGGGCAGACGAAGAGAGCATCCTCAAGATGGTCAAGAACACCTATGCCTACATTGAGGAATACATAGATCCAAATGCAGTTGAACATAAGGAACACATAGGTTATATAGTGGACAGAACCGGTTTCGAAGAATTCAAGAAATGGCTGTTCGAAGGAGTTAACCTTGGTCCTAAGGCAGAGGTGAACCAGCGGGTTTATTGGGGAGGTCGTCATTACGACAAATATGGCGGCTGAAAAGTCCATATTTTTTGCATTCATAGCATCAATCATCAGTGCAGCCATTATTCTAGGTGGCTGCACTAAAATTAATAAGAAGGTTGAGAAAGCCTATGAATCGGAAAAAACTGGCTATAACAGTGTTGTCTCTCTATCCAGGTCTGTAAGTGATATATGGCTTCTTGCCGGAGGAAAGCTAAAGGGGACTACTTATGATGCTATGGATCTTGATGGCATATCGGAGGATACTGTCAGCATAGGTTCTCCACTCAGTCCCAGCACCGAGGCTGTAATAGCCCTTAAACCTGATCTTATACTGATATCTCCCGTCTTGGCTGCCCACCGGGAAATGGCATCGCGTCTGGAAGGGTTAGGCACCCATGTGGAAGCTGTAGACATAGAGAGTTTCCAGGATTATTCAGATACTCTCTTACGTTTTACAAAGATTACCGGGAGAGATGACCTGTATGAGAAAAATGCCCTGGAAGTCCAGAAGCGTATTGATGGGATTCTTTCTTCATTTAACTCTTCTGTCACCAAGGGGAAAAGCTATCTATGTCTCAGGGTGTCTGCTACAAAGAACAAGGCACTTAAGAAAGATAACTTTGCCTGCAGCATCATAGATTCTTTCGGGCTTAAAAATATTGCCGACGACAGCAGCTCTATGTCAGACCTTAATCTGGAGGCTGTTGCCATTGCAGACCCTGATTACATTTTTATTATTTTCCAGGGCAAAGAAGCAGAGGCTGCCAATGTTTATGACGATGTATTCAAAGGACAGGCTGCCTGGAGAAAGCTGTCAGCTGTGCAGAATGGAAGAGTAGTGGTTCTGCCAAAGAATCTTTTCCATTTCAAACCGAATGCTAAATGGGATGAGGCATACAGATACATTTATGAGATATTTGAGTAAAATGAGTCTTGCTCTGGCTGGAATCGCAGCTCTCCTGTCTCTGGCAGCAGCTTCCCTGTTATATGGAAATAGCTCGGTTGATACATCAACACTGTTCAGCGCATTTTTTGATAAGCAGAATGCAGATCAGACAATAAGTATGATTCTTTATGATATCAGGCTGCCTAGGGTTCTTGCTGCTGTTGTATGCGGCGCAGGGCTTTCTATTTCTGGTCTTCTGCTTCAGGAGGCCCTTGGGAACAACCTGGCTTCTCCAAGCGTAATGGGAGTGACTAACGGGGCAGGTCTGTTTGTCCTTATTTCCGCAATCCTGTTTGGAAACTCTGTTATTGCAAAAAGCTTCATGGCTTTTATAGGGGCTCTGCTGACAATTACCGTAGTATTTGCTATCTCAAGATATGCAGGAAGTGCCAAGAGCACCCTTGTTCTTTCCGGTGTGGCAGCATCAGCTCTAATGAGTGCAGGCATAAACCTGATAGTGGTTATGAAACCAGACACAGTTTATGATAAAATGGCATTTCAACTTGGTTCTCTTTCCAATGTCCATAAGGATATATTGGCTGTCTCGGCAGTTCTTATATTTGTTTCTATTATCATCACCGTCATCTTATCAAAAGGCATAGAGCTTTTCCCACTGGGGGATGATGTGGCTCATGAACTTGGAATGCCGGTCAGGAGATACAGGGTCATTGCACTGTTTCTTTCGGTTCTGTTTGCAGCTGCATCGGTCAGCGTATGCGGTCTTATAAGCTTTGTAGGGCTTATAGTTCCAAATCTTATAAGACAGATCAGCAGATCCAGTTTTGCTGATAAATTGCTGCTGAGTGCTGTATGGGGAATTAACCTTATCCTTGCAGGAGATCTGCTGGCAAAAAATATCATGTACCCCTATGAATTACCTGTAGGAATGCTGATTTCACTTCTTGGTGCTCCATTCTTTATAATAATGATTGCTAAGAAGCGGATGAGGGGATAAGCATGGTCGAGATAAAGAATCTCTCTGCCGGCTATAATGGGCAGCCTGTTATAAGAATACCCTCTCTGTCCTTTGGCGAAGGAGAGATAACAAGTATCATCGGAGAGAATGGCAGCGGTAAAAGTACACTCTTGAAAGCAATCGACAATATCCTGAGATATAATGGAAGCATTAAGGCAGACGGAAAAGAGATTGCCGGGCTGCGTCATCTGGAGAGAGCCAGACTGGTTGCATACCTTCCTCAGACACTGATCCCGGTAAGGCTTAATGTCAGGACTCTGGTTTCTCATGGGCGATATGCCCATACCGGTATTTCTCACCGGCTGTCATCGGTTGACAGAACAATGGTGGATAATGCTATGGTGCTTACAGATGTGCAGGATATGAGGGACAGATGGCTGAACGAGATTTCAGGAGGCGAGCTTAAAAGGTGTTATCTGGCCATGGTTATTGCACAGAACAGCAGGTATATCCTGCTGGATGAGCCTGCGGCAGGCCTTGATGTGTCTCATCAGATAATGATGATGACTATATTGAGAAGGTTGGCAGGCGAAGGTATCGGGATAATCATAACCTCCCACGACACGCCCCTCAGCCTTACATACAGTGACAGGGTGTGCATGTTAAAGAATGGTGAGGTGCTTGCAGTTCAGAGACCGGAAGAGATTGAGGCTGAGGATGCCATGATGAGAAAGTGCATCGGGTATGGAATCAAGATAAACGGGGATGAGTCTGCACTTTATAAATATCGTTTGGAGAAATGAGGTTGAAATGGAAGCTTTGATACTTGTCGGTCATGGTGCTGGCGAAGATGCACTTAAAAGCTATGATAAGATTCTTGATATTGTAAGAAAAACTGTTCCCGATTCATATCTTATAATGCTTCATGGGCATCCGTCGATTGAAGATATTGCTGCCGAGATCTCGGCCAAGGGAATAAAGAAGGCAGTTCTGGTACCGCTTCTGCTGGCAAAGGGACATCACCTTGAGCATAATATTGTATCGCCGGGCAGTAGCATACAGCTTTGCCTTGAGAAGGCTGGAATCTCAGTAAGTGCTGTAGATAAGGGGCTTTTAGAGTATGAGGAAGTCATAGAATGTATAGCAGGACATATAATTAAAACACACAAAAGGGGGATGTGATATGTTTAAAGATGATTTTGAAGCAGCAGCAGGAGCAGCAGCTGCAAAAAGTTCTTTCCTTAAAAGAAATCCGATGGGGTACATTGTTCTTTCTATTCTGGCCGGTATGTACATAGGTTTCGGCATACTGCTGTCGTTTACCGTAGGAGGCCTTATGGCTGGTGCTCCGGCAGCAAAGCTTGCTATGGGAGCAACCTTTGGTGTAGCTCTTTCGCTTGTGGTAATGGCAGGATCCGAGCTTTTCACTGGAAATAACCTGGTTATGTTCGCAGGACTTCTAAAGAAGAAGACAACATTGAGTAACTGCATTACCCTTTGGATTGTATGCTGGCTAGGAAATATGTGCGGTGGAGTGCTTCTGGCATTATTGTTCCATCTGTCAGGGCTAGGTAATGGACCTGTCGGTGACTTTATGGCCAAGACTGCGCTTGCAAAGATGTCTGCACCGGCAATTGAGCTTCTTTCCAGAGGTATTCTGTGTAACATGCTTGTATGTATTGCTGTATGGTGTGGCTTTAGATGCAAGACCGAAAGTGGTAAGCTTATAATGATATTCTGGTGTCTGATTGCTTTCTTTACAACTGGCTTTGAGCACAGTGTTGCCAATATGACGCTTTTGACCTATTCTCTTTTTAATCCTGCTGGGCAGGCAGTCAGCTTTGCCGGAGAGATGTACAATCTGTGCTGGGTTACATTAGGAAATATGATAGGTGGCATAGTGTTTGTTGCTCTTCCTTATTTTATATCTCAGCGTGATTGATTTTGAATTTGTCTGAAGGAGATACAACCGGTGATCATCAGCGATGAACTAAAAAAACGAATCCGCAATGCGGAGGTGCTTGGGAAAGTATGCACTCCCAAAGAGGCAGCCAGCTTTATAAAGCCCGATATGACCCTGGGTGTCAGCGGTTTCGGCCTCTCGGGATACACAAAGGTTGTGGCCAAGGAGCTGGCCGCTCGTGCAGAAGCTGGGGAACGTCTTAATCTGACTGTCTACTCAGGAGCCTCTACAGGAGATGATTTTGATGGGGTGCTGACCCGTGCCGGAGCACTTTCCTGCCGCATGCCATACCAGAGCAACAAGGATCTGCGTAATGCTATAAATGAAGGAAAGATCAAGTATGTGGACCTGCCCATCAGCAACATGGCCAAATGGGTGCGGAGCAATTACCTGAATCATATCGATGTGGCACTGGTGGAGGCTGCGGCCATAGACGAGAATGGAAATATCATCCCCACCTTTTCGGTAGGTGCCAGCGATACCTATGTGGCATGCGCAGACAAGGTCATAGTGGAGCTTAATACTAAGATCCCTGCCTGTGTGGAGGGGATACATGATATCTATATCCCTGAGCCGGCACCTTATACCAAACCCATTAATATTCTGAAGCCTAACGACCGGATAGGAACTCCATATATTCCCTGTGGCCCCTCAAAGATAGTGGCTGTTGTAGAGAGCAATATTCCGGACAAGGGAATAATTGCCGGTGAAATTGATGCAGAGACAAAAAAGATATCAGAGAATCTTGTCTCTTTCCTTAAGAACGAGGTGAAGGAGGGAAGGCTGTGCAATCCTCTTCCCCCTCTGCAGGCTGGTGTGGGTGCTGTTTCTGATGCAGTCATAAAAGGGCTTGTGGAATCTGATTATACCCACCTTAATGTATTTTCCGAGATAGCCCAGGGCTCTTTCCTTGCTTTGGCATATGCCGGGAAAATTGACTCTATATCTGCGGCCGGTTTAGCTATGTCCACGGAGGAGATGGAGGAATTCTACAGGCACATAGACCATTACCGGGATAAGATTATCCTGCGGCCTATGGAGATTTCCAACAGTCCTGAGGTTATACGCCGCCTCGGGGTAATTTCCATCAATACAGCAATAGAGGCAGACCTATATGGAAATGTGAACTCAAGCTATGTGGGAGGAACCCGGCTTATGAACGGCGTAGGAGGCTCTGGGGATTACTGCGGGAATGCAGGGGTCTCCATATTCATCACCAAATCCACAGCAAAGGATGGAAAGATTTCCAGCATAGTGCCTATGGTAAGCCACATAGACCACACCATCAAGAATGTCCAGATTCTTATTACAGAACAGGGTGTTGCTGATATGCGTGGTCTTGATGTTATAGAGCGGGCTGACCTTATCATAGATAAATGTGCTCATCCTAAGTTCAGGCAGGCACTTAAGAAATATTTCAGCAAGGCGATTGTCCTTTCGGAGCATCTTGTGTATCCATACAGCGAGGAGGCTGCCATGATGTTCCACAATGGAGAAATGGAGGTATAGACATGAAAATTTTAGTTTTGAACGGAAGTCCCCATGTGAACGGGAACACAACAGCAATGGTCAATGCATTCAAAGAGGGTGCGGAGAACAAGGGACATAATGTAGAAGTAATACAAGTTGGAACAAAGCAGATACGTGGCTGCCTGGCATGTGAATACTGCCATACCAAGGGAAACGGCAAGTGCATCCAGAAGGATGACATGACTCAGGTATATGAAGGAATTGACAGTGCCGACATGATTGTTTTCGCAAGCCCTGTCTACTACTGGGGCATAAGCGGTCAGATGCAGTCTGTGATCAGCCGGTTCTATGCATATCCTATTCCAAAGGTCAAGAAATATGCTCTGCTTGTCAGTTCCATGTCCCCAGGTGTATATGACGGCATCATCTCCCAGTATAAGAGTATAGTTGGATATTTCAGCGCAAAGGATATGGGGATAATAACTGCCCATGATCCTGAGAACAAGTCTGCCGCAAAACTGGCCGAGGTGAAGAAGCTGGGAGAAAGCTTATGAGCATGAAAGGTTTATTCTTTGTGTGCATGGCAGCTGTCGCCGCATCTCCTGTATTCGGGGCATCCCTCCTTTATCAGGGGCACGGCAGTTTGATGATTGAGGCTGCCGATGGAATGGTCATCTATGTTGATCCATATGCAGGTGAGGGTTACGACAAGCAGGCCGACCTTATCCTGGTGACCCATGAGCACCGGGATCACAACAATATCGATCTGGTAAAGCAGACAGAGAAGACAGTTGTCCTCCGCAGCAAGAATATGCTGGTTGACGAAAAGTACCAGACAAAGAAGGTGGGCAGCATTCAGATTGAGGCTGTGCCTGCCTACAACAAGAATCACAAGAAAGAAGAGTGTGTGGGCTATATCCTGACCATCGACGGCAAAACTCTCTATTTATCTGGCGACACATCCACCACCGATGCAATGCCGGGCTTCAAGGATCGTAAGCTTGATTATGCATTCCTCTGTATGGACGGCAAGTACAACATGGGGCCGGAGGAGGCCACAGAGTGTGCCAGGATGATAGGTGCAAAGCATTCAGTTCCATACCATATGGCACCTGGCAAGCTGTTTGACCAGGAGACTGCAGAGAAGCTTAAAATAGATACTCTTCTGATTGTTCCGGCAGGGACTAAGATAGATCTGTAATTATTTTTCCGATTCTGCAATCTTTTTGCAGAAATCCTGGTCAAAGCCGGCCATTGCGCTCCGGTCGAGTATGACAATTGGAGTCTTCAGAAGCAGCTGATCCTCAAGAAGCTCCTGGGGTGTGTCAAAATCCATATATGCCATGCCCCGCTTCTTGTATTCCTTGGATTCTGTGTCCAGAAGTGCATCCGGCTTGATCAGCTTGAATATATTCTCAAGCTCTCCGGCGGTAAGCTCCCGTTCATCCAGATTCTGGAACTGCACCTTTATCCCGCGTTCCTTGAAGAACCTTAGAGTTTTCTTTGTCTCATTACATTTGTTTCTACCTATAATGCGTATCATGCAGAAAGGGTAGCATGGATAATAAAAAAATAGAAGTAATTACATAAGATATCATTCATCATTTCATGGTACTTGTTTTTTTTTAGGGGGGGGGTAGAATAGGCCATCAATTTTTTTTTACAGCAAAGGAGTTCTCTATGAGATTGAGAAAGATGATGGCGATCCTGCTTGCACTCTGCACAGTGTTCTTTCTGGCCGGCTGCGGCGGAGGTGGTGGAGGTGGAGGAAGTGATGAAGAGGAAGAGGCAGCCACATGGCCTGTGGAGTTCTATTCGGAAGTAGGTGGTGGTTCCCCTGTATCTGCTATAAGAGTAGCTCCTGCCACAGGAACATACAAATATATCTATTTCTACAAAAATAAAAAATATGAATCTGGTGACCTGAACAACGGTATCCTGACAAAGACAGGAGAGGGGTCATATTTAGGCGGTGACCCACATAATAATGTGACAATCAGTCTTACTGGAACATTTGAGGGAAGCACTCTAATTGGTGAATCTGTGACAATCAGCTCTGGCTCCCTTACAGTCGCAGGAGTTTCGTTTACCCGCAGTACCAGCAGCAATGGCGGTTCCAACGGTGGCAACGGTGGGAATAATGGTGGTGGCAGTACACCTGCATCAACAGTTCCTCTTTGCTTTACCGCAGCCGATGGAGATGTAGAAGTATATGTGTATATCAAAGTGGATGGTGACAGAACTGATGTCCCACGCTTTGAGTGGTCTTCCGACGGAGTTGCATGGAGTCCGGTAGAGACCTGGAATAAATCAAAAACAGACTATCTTATAACAACACTGACGAGCGGCTCAAAGATGTATATCAGGGCATTGGATAGCAATAACTTCTTATATTCGTTAAATGCTTCTGGAATAATTAATACAAGATTCAAATTTGCAGGGACAGGCACTGTTGCTGCCAGCGGGAATGTCATGAGCCTTCTGGATAAGAATAATACTCTGAATGCAATCCCATCTGTAAAATGTTTCTATAATCTCTTCGCATTTTGTGGTAAGCTGACATCTGCTCCAGAGCTGCCAGCCACAACTTTGACTGATTATTGTTATCAATCTATGTTCCAAGACTGCACATCTTTGACATCTGCTCCGAAACTGCCAGCCACAACTCTGGCTGATTATTGTTATTTCTCTATGTTCGAAGGATGTTCTTCTCTTAAATCAATGAGAGTCGATTTTACATCATGGATAAATACAAGTAGTACTGAAAGATGGGTTACCGATGTTGGTTCAGGCGGTACATTCATCTGTCCTGTCGCTCTGCTGGAAGAAATTGGAACAAAGAACCTTCCAAATGACTGGGAATTACAAGTTTTTGGAGCTGAGGATGGAAATGGTGGCAGTACACCTGCATCAACAGTTCCTCTTTGCTTTACCGCAGCTGGCGGAAATGTAGAGGTATCTTTATATATCAGAGTGGATGGTGACAGAACTGATGTTCCAAGCTTTGAGTGGTCTTCCGACGGAGTTGCATGGAGTCCGGTAGAGACCTGGAATAAATCAAAAACAGACTATCTTATAACAACACTGACAAGCGGCTCAAAGATGTATATCAGGGCATTGGATAGCAATAACTTCTTATATTCGTTAAATGCTTCTGGAATAATTAATACAAGATTCAAATTTGCAGGGACAGGCACTGTTGCTGCCAGTGGGAATGTCATGAGCCTTCTGGATAAGAAT
>JAFXTY010000042.1 GCA_017535435.1 Spirochaetia bacterium
ATTCATCAAGGAACACCTTGAGCAGGTTAAGAAGAATATCACAGACAGGAACATGGTGGCCGATGCCGACCTTGTTGTCAAGCTTTATGACGAGAAGACCGCACTTCAGCAGAAGCTGGATTCACTGCGGCAGCAGCGGAACGAGAACGCAGCCAAGATGAAGGGCACGCTGGAGCAGGATGTGCGCAACGCACTGATTGCAGAAGGCAAGAAGCTTAAGGAGGACATCGCGACCCTGGAGAAGGACTACGAGGAGGCTGAAAAAGCCTTCAAGGTTGCCATGATGGACATTCCTAACATGGCTCATCCCGATGCACCTATAGGCAAAGAGGACAAGGAGAACCTTGAGGTGAAGAAGTGGGGCAACATCCCCCAGTTCAACTTCCAACCAAAGGACCATGTGGAGCTTTGCGAGGCCCTGGATCTGGTGGACTTTGAGACTGCCACACGAGTTTCCGGCACCAAGTTCTACTATCTTAAGAACGAGGCTGTGATCCTGGAGCTGGCCCTGACCCGCTATGTCATGGACATAATCATGAAGGAAGGCTTTACCCCATTCATCACTCCAGATGTGGCCAAGGAAGAGGTGGCTGCCGGCATCGGATTCAATCCACGGGGCGAGGAAAGCAATATCTATACAGTTGAGGGAACCGGCACATGTCTTGTCGGAACTGCCGAGATAACACTGGGCGGCTACTTTGCAGGCAAGACTATCGATGCCAGCAAGCTCCCTATAAAGATGGCAGGACTTTCCCACTGCTTCCGCCGGGAGGCAGGAGCCGCAGGCCAGTTCTCCAAGGGCCTTTACAGAGTGCATCAGTTCTCCAAGGTGGAGATGTTCATCTACTGCCTGCCGGAGAAATCTGACGAGATGCACCAGTACATCCGCTCTGTGGAGGAGAAGATCTTCCAGGGTCTGGATGTTCCATACAGAGTTGTTGACACCTGCACTGGAGACCTGGGTGCCTCTGCATACCGCAAGTACGACCTTGAGGCTTGGATGCCTGGCCGGGGCGACTATGGCGAGATCACCAGCACCTCCAACTGCACCGACTTCCAGGCTCGCCGTCTGGGAATCAAATACAAGGACGAGAACGGAACCAACTACCTGCACATGCTGAACGGCACAGCCATGGCTCTCACCCGGGCTATGATCGCCATCATCGAGAACAACCAGCAGGCAGACGGCTCCATCCTTATTCCAAAGAACCTGGTGCCATACACCGGATTCGACAGGATCGCACCTAAAAAATAATTATGGGAACACTTGGGGAACTGCTTCCGAACTTCATGCACTTTGACTCTGTGGAAAGTGCAAACCTGATCCTTATGCTGGGAACAATCCTGTTCCTGGGAGCCATAGGGGGAAGGCTGTTCCAGAAGCTCAAGATTCCTCAGGTGGTTGGATATATCGTAATCGGCATCCTCATAGGCCAGTCTGGCCTCCAGGTGCTGAACGCCGACGTTGTCACCACCCTCACTCCCCTTTCCAACATGGCTCTTACTCTCATCGGCTTTATGATCGGCGGGGAGCTTAAGATGGCCACTATCAAGAAATATGGAAAGCAGTTTGTGGGCATCCTGATAATGGAGGCTATTGTCCCCTTCATCGTGGTGACCATCCTTGTCACAGCAATCTCCATCGCAGTAACCGGCAATGTGCCGGTATCCATAGCCATGGGCGCCATACTGGGTGCCATATCCTCAGCCACCGCCCCGGCAGCCACCACCGATGTGCTCCGGGAAAACCGCACCAAGGGTCCCCTTACTACCATTGTATACGGCATTGTGGCCATGGACGACGCAGTGGCCCTTATCCTTTATGCGGTGGCTGCCTCGGTGGCCTCTGCCCTGCTGGGCAGCCGGGCCGGGTCTTTCCTGTACCAGATAGCCCTCCTGGGCTACGATGTGTTTGCCTCCATCATAGTGGGGTCCCTCTTTGGCTTCCTTTTGAGTATGTTCATCCGCAATGTGATGAAGGACGAGGGGCGTATCCTGGCCTTCTCCCTGGGTTCCCTGCTTCTTTCCACAGGCCTTTGTGAATTCTTCAACCTGGACAATATACTGGCGGCCATGTCCCTGGGCTTCTTCATGGTTAACTTCGCCCCGGCCAAGACCCGGCCCGTATTCTCCCTGACCGAGAAGTTCACTCCCCCTATCTATGTACTTTTCTTCGTATTAGTAGGGGCTAAGCTCAATATATGGAATGTGACTGCATACATAGGCTTCATCGCCGTTCTCTACATTTTCTGCCGCACCCTGGGTAAATCCATAGGTGCAAGGATCGGCTCCAAGCTGACCCACGCCCCCGAGGCTGTATACAAATACCTTCCCTACTGCCTTCTTAGCCAGGCAGGTGTGGCCATAGGTCTTTCCATTGCCGCAGGGCAGGACTTTGCCGACACTATCGGCCCTACCGTCATGCTCATTATCACAGCCACAACCTTTGTTGTGCAGCTGGTGGGCCCTATCTGCGTAAAGTATGGTGTGACCAAAGCCGGAGAATGCGGCCTGGATATAACTGAGGAAGACATCATGAAAGGGTGCTATGTATATCAGGTGGAGTCCGGCGGTATCCGGGTATGCGACCGGGATCACTTCACTGTAGTGCCTGAATACGAGAAGCTCACCACCTTGCTCGACACCTTCTCAAAGCACCATAACCAGAACTTCGTGGTCAAGGATGATGATGGAAAGTTTGCCGGAATAATCACCCTACAGAACCTGCAGGAATCCATCCAGATGCTGGAGTTCTCCCAGGCTGTCATGGCCTTCGACATAATGGAGGAGAGCCCTGTCACCTGCACCCCGGACATGTCTATACCCGAGCTCTACAAGCTGTATGAGACCTATGATACAGAGGCAATCCCTGTTGTGGACAAGGATGGCATAGCCTGCGGAGTCATGGAGAAGCCTGCTGTGCAACGGTATCTCCGGTCCCAGGTCCTGGCACTGCAGAAAAAGCTGGCCAGCTTAGGCTGAGGAGCATACTTTGGATGCACTTGTCGCCTTTTTCCTTGGCATTATCGAGGGACTGACTGAATTCCTCCCTGTATCATCCACCGGCCATCTTATTATTGCAGGCCGCTGGCTCACCTTCTCCGACCCTGCCTTTGAGAACATGTTCAACATAGTTATCCAGTTCGGGGCAATCCTGGCTGTGGTCTTCTACTTCTGGAGCGACATCTTCCCTTTCTCTCGGGATAAAGAGAAAAATAAGCGGATATGGAGGCTGTGGGGACTTATCTTAATAGCCTTTCTGCCGGCTGCTGTAATCGGAGTCCTTATAGACGACTGGATGGAGGCCCACCTCTTCAATCCGATCAGCGTGGCTGTGGCTCTGATCACAGGAGCGGTGCTCATATTTATCGCTGAGGCAAGGAGCGACCGCCGTATGGCCGACCTCAGCCGGCAGGGACTGGTTGCCGAACCATCTCAAATTTCTATAAAGCTGGCCTTGGCTGTAGGCTTTTTCCAGTGCCTTGCCATGTGGCCCGGCATGTCCCGCTCAGCATCAACCATAATCGGCGCCGTATTCTGTGGCTTTGCCCGCCCGCTGGCTGCCGAGTTCTCTTTCCTTCTTGGCATTCCCACCATCATGGGAGCCTCTTTCTTCAAGCTTTTAAAAGCAGGCTTCGATTTCTCTGCATATCAGTGGGTCATTCTGACCCTAGGCACCGTGGTATCATTCTTCACAGCCCTGATTGTGGTGAAATTCTTCATGAGCTATCTGAAGAAATACAGCCTTAGACCTTTCGCAGTCTACCGCATCCTGCTGGGAATCGCGGTGCTGATATTCTGCCATTGATGGAGGAGATATATGAAAACACCAGAAGAATATAGAAAAGAGGCTATGGCCAACTTCAAGGCGGGCTACAACTGCGCCCAGGCCGTCCTTATAACCTTTGCGGAGGAACTGGGCATGGACAGGGAGACTGCATCCAAGCTTTCCCTCTCCTTCGGAGCCGGCATGGGCGGGCTCAGGGAGGTGTGCGGGGCTGCCAGCGGCATGTTCATGTGCGCCGGCCTCAAGTTCGGCATATCAGATATGACTGCCCCCGATGCCCTGGCCAAGAAGAAGGAGCATTACCAGAGAATCCAGGCCATGGCAGCCCGGTTTGCCGAGAAAAGCGGCGGCTCCATCATATGCCGGGAGCTTCTGGGGCTTGCTCCGAAGAAGGCTCCGGTAGAGGCTGATGCCAACATTGCCCAGCCCCACACCACTGAATACCTTAAAAAACGGCCCTGTATAGAATTAGTGGGAGACGCCGTAGAAATTTTTGCCTCAATGATTCAATCCACTTGAAAAAGGGTTTCCATATAAATATAATATTTATATGAAAGCGCTGGAAAAGAAGATATTGGAAGAGGGGTCAATTCTTCCAGGCGGCATCATAAAAGTAAACTCATTTCTAAATCAGAATATAGACACTTTTTTCCTTATGGAAATAGGAAAGGAAATCGCTTCTATCTATTCAGATGAAAAGATTGACAAGATACTCACCATCGAGTCCTCCGGCATTGCAATTGCATTGGCCGCTGCAATGCAGATAGGAGTTCCGGTGCTCTATGCAAAGAAGAATAAATCCTCCAACATCTCCGGTAAAGTGCTTTCCGCACCTATCCACTCCTATACATATAACAAAGACTATACTGCAGTAGTTTCTGCCGAATTCCTCAAGGAGGGAGAACGGGTGCTGCTGGTGGATGACTTTCTGGCCAAAGGGGCAGCCCTGGAGGGACTCATCTCAATAGTCCAGCAGGCAAAGGCTGTTGTAGTGGGGGCCGCAATCGCCATAGAAAAGGGCTTCCAGGAGGGGGGCAAGCGGATAAGGGAAAAAGGAATCAGGGTTGAGTCCCTGGCTGTTGTGGAATCAATGACAGACAATTCTGTCACATTCAAATAAAGACCAAAAAAACATAAAAGAGGGGAAAAATGAAAAAATTTTTGATGATCTGTTTAGTTGCACTGGTTGCAGTTTCTGCATTCGCAGGCGGATCCAAGGAACAGGCCGCAGCAGAGGGTGAATTTGCCAAAATCAAGATTGGATTTATCTTCCTGCATGACCCTGCATCTTCTACTTATGACAACAACTTCTATCAGGCAGCTCTCCAGACACAGAAGGCTCTGGGACTTTCCGACAGCCAGGTTATCTTCAAGTGGAATGTGGAGGAAGGAGCCCCATGCTACGAGACAGCATGTGACATGGCTGACGCAGGATGCAACATTGTATTTGCAGACAGCTTCGGTCACGAGACATATATGATCCAGGCTGCCCGTGAATATCCAAACGTTCAGTTCTGTCATGCAACAGGAACAAAGTCCAGGACAGAGGGAGTTCCAAACTTCCACAACGCATTCGCATCCATCTACGAAGGACGCTTCCTGGCTGGTATTGCAGCTGGTATGAAGATCAACGAGATGATCGCTGCAGGCAAGTTCACAGCAGACAAGGCAAAGATCGGCTACATCGGAGCTTATCCATATGCAGAGGTTATCTCCGGATTCACCTCATTCTTCCTTGGTGCACGCTATGTATGTCCTACAGCAACCATGGAAGTGACCTACACCAACTCCTGGTTTGACATTGCAAAGGAGAAGACAGGTGCCGAGACTCTTATCAACGACGGATGTATCTTCATCAGCCAGCACGCTGACTCCGAGGGAGCTCCTAAGGCATGCGAGGAGAAAGGCGTTCCAAACGTTGCATACAACGTAAGCACAATCAACCTGGGACCTAACACAGCACTTATCTCCTCCAAGATCAACTGGGCTCCATACTACGAGATGATCATCAAGGCAGTTGCCAAGGGCGAGACCTTCGCCACCGACTGGTGCGGTACTGTAGACACAGGCTCTGTAGAGCTTACCGAGCTCAATGAGAAGATCGCAGCAAAGGGAACCAAGGAAGCACTCCAGCAGGCAATGGCTGACCTTAAGTCAGGCAAGCTCCACGTATTCGACACCAAGGCATTCACTGTAGGTGGAAAGCACCTTACAGAGTATCTTGCCGACGTTATCGACAAGGGCGACTTCCAGCCAGAGACCAACGTTATCGTAAACGGTGTGTTTATTGAGTCCGGCGAGCAGTTCCGCTCCGCCCCATACTTCGACATGCTCATCGACGGCGTTAAGAAATACGAGTGATTAAAGGAATATCCGTGGCTGTACCGGCAATCGAGCTTAGAAACATTACCAAGACCTTTGGCAGTGTTGTAGCCAACGACAATGTATCTCTCTCTGTCTACCGGGGAGAGATACTTGCTCTTCTGGGAGAGAACGGAAGCGGCAAGACTACGCTGATGAACATGATCTCAGGCATCTATCATCAGGATTCCGGCGAGATCTTCATCGACGGCAAGGAAGCTGTCATCAATTCTCCAAAGGATGCCTTTGACTACAAGATCGGTATGATACATCAGCACTTCAAGCTGGTGGATGTCTTCACAGCTGCGGAAAATATTGTCTTAGGAATCCGCAAGACCCTGGATCTGGCAGGCACCAAGAAGAAGATTCAGGAGATATGCAGAAAGTATGGATTCGAGGTGAACCCGGACCAGAAGATTTATGACATGACTGTCTCCCAGAAGCAGACTGTGGAGATTGTCAAAGTGCTTTACCGGGGTGCCGACATCCTTATTCTGGACGAGCCTACCGCAGTACTGACACCCCAGGAGACAGACCGCCTCTTTGCAGTGCTCAGGAACATGAGGAACGACGGCAAGGCTATAGTGATCATCACCCACAAGATGCACGAGGTGGAGGCCCTTTCCGACCGGGTGGCCGTGCTCCGGAAGGGACAGTTCATAGGCACTCTCAAGACCAGCGAGACCGATGCCCAGGAGATGACCAATATGATGGTGGGACATCAGGTGTCACTGAACATCGAGCGGCCAGAACCCCTGGACCCAAAACCGCGGCTTGTGGTGGAAAACCTTACTGTGGTGGACCAGGACGGCATTAAGAAGCTGGACAATGTCTCCTTTACCGCAAACTCCGGCGAGATACTGGGAATAGCTGGAATCTCTGGCTGCGGACAGAAGGAGCTTCTTGAGTCCATAGCAGGGCTCCAGCCTGTTGAGTCAGGCAATATCTACTTTATAAAAAATGATGGAGAGCGGGAACAGCTGATAGGGCTTGAGCCTCTCAAAATCAAGGAGCTGGGTGTGGCTCTCTCCTTTGTACCCGAGGACAGACTGGGCATGGGTCTGGTGGCAAACATGGACCTGGTGGACAACATGATGCTGAGATCATACACCAATGGAAAGAGTATGTTCACAGACAGGAAATCCCCAACCAAGCTGGCAAAGCAGGTTGTAGACTTCCTGGAGGTCATAACTCCGAATGTGTTCACCCCGGTGCGGAAACTTTCGGGGGGCAATGTGCAGAAAGTGCTGGTGGGTCGCGAGATATCCAATGCCCCTTCAGTGCTCATGACAGCCTATGCAACCCGTGGACTTGATATAAATTCGTCATACACAATCTATGACATGATAAATATGCAGAAGGATAGGCAGGTGGCTGTCCTCTATGTAGGCGAGGACCTGGACGTTCTTCTTGAACTCTGCGACAAGGTGCTGGTGCTGTGCGGCGGCAAGGTGTCGGGCATGGTTGACTGCCGGAACACCGACAAGCACACGGTAGGTGCCCTTATGACCCGGCTGGGAGGTGTCAAAGCATGATCTATATTTCCCGCCGCACCGATGCGCCGCTGAAAAAAGCTGTGGCAATAAAGGCCTTCGCCATACTGCTTTCCCTGGTTGTATGTGCCCTGGTGCTCTTTGTCATGACCCGCCTTAACCCCCTGGATATCTACATAGCAATGTTCAAGGGAAGCTTATCCACCCAGCGGAAGTTCTGGGCACTGCTCCAGAACACTGCAATCCTGTTGTGCATTTCCCTGGCTGTGACCCCGGCCTTCAAGATGAAATTCTGGAACCTGGGTGCCGAGGGCCAGGTGCTCATAGGTGCTCTGGTGAGCGCCACCTTCATGTTCTATATCCAGGACAGCTGGCCCAGCTGGCTTCTTATTCTGGTGATGCTGGTGGCCTCTGTTGCAGCCGGGCTCATCTGGGCAGGAATCCCGGGCTACTTCAAGGCCAGGTTCGGCACCAACGAGACCCTGTTCACCCTTATGATGAACTACGTTGCAATTCAGCTGGTCAAGTTCTGCATCGCCGTGTGGGTACCCAACGGTTCCAGCGTCATGGGCGTGCTGAACCGGCAGACACAGTGCGGCTGGATTCCGTCCCTCTTCGGGCAGAAATACCTTATCAATATTCTTATTGTGGCCCTTCTTACTGTGCTTATGTACATTTATCTCAAATACAGCAAGCAGGGCTACGAGATATCGGTGGTGGGCGAAAGCGAGAAGACTGCCCGCTACATCGGTATCAACGTAAAGAAAGTAATACTGCGCACTGCCTGCATAAGCGGTGCTATCGGAGGCCTGGCAGGTTTCCTGCTCTGTGCGGGAACTGGCCACACTGTGTCTGCCACCCTGGCCGGCGGCAACGGCTTCACCGCTGTCCTGGTATCCTGGCTTGCCAAGTTCAACCCCTTCGGCATGATACTCACCAGCCTCCTCATCGTGTTCCTGCAGAAAGGTAGCGGCGAGATTGCCCAGGCCTTCCGGCTCTCTGACAACATATCGGATGTCACCACCGGTATTATTCTGTTCTTCATAATTGGAAGCGAGTTCTTCATCAATTATAAGATTCATCTGAGGAGGAAGTGATGTTCGGGACTATTGCGTATCTTCTGGGCTCTTCCATCCGGCAGGGCATACCTCTCCTCTTCGGTGCCACCGGCGAGATTCTTACCGAGAAAGGAGGCCACCTGAACCTGGGAATCCCGGGCATCATGTATGTAGGCGGCATCTCCGGTATTATCGGCGGCTATCTGTACGAGCATTTCTGCGCCAACCCTAATCCTGCGCTGTGCATCCTCATACCGCTGCTGGCAACCATCATCGGCAGTGGCCTCATGGCTCTGATCTTCAGCTTCCTTACTGTGACACTTCGGGCAAACCAGAATGTCACAGGACTTACATTGACCACATTCGGTATAGGTATCGGAAACTTCTTCGGTGCCTCCCTCCTGAGCTTCTTCGGCGACAGCGGCTCCATCTCCCTCCTCACCATCGGAGGGTGGTACAAGGCTAAGCTGATTCCCTTCCTGGACTTCGGATTCCTGGCTTACCTGGCGGTGATCATCGCCATTGCGGTAAGCTTCTACCTCAACAGGACCAGAGCCGGCCTCAACATGAGGGCTGTGGGCGAGAACCCGGCCACTGCCGATGCCGCCGGTATAAACGTGACCAAGTATCAGTACCTCTCCACCATCATAGGGGGAATAATTGCCGGACTGGGCGGCCTCTACTGGGTAATGGACTACACCGGCGGAACCTGGACCAACAACGGCTTCGGCGACCGGGGCTGGCTGGCTATCGCCATAGTCATATTTGCGCTGTGGAAGCCGGTGCTTGGCATCTTCTGCTCATTCCTCTTCGGCGGCCTCTACATCTGCTGCATCCTGATACCTGGCCTCAGCTCTGCTTCAAAAGAGCTTATAACCATGGCACCGTATGTGGTGACAATCCTGGTGCTCATCATCACTAGCATCAAGAACAAGCGGGAGAACCAGCCTCCGGCCCACCTGGGTCTGAACTACTTCCGGGAAGACCGTTAAATATAACATAAAATTTCTTTGCCTTTCCTCAAGAACGATTGTATACTTTAACAAGGAGGAAAGGTATGGAAATGAGATTTTTCAAGTGTGAGGTGTGCGGCAACATCATTGCCATGGTGCACTCAAGCGGAGCTCCTGTCTCATGCTGCGGGAAGCCTATGAAAGAGATTATCCCCGGCACCACCGATGCATCGGTGGAAAAGCATGTCCCAGTATACGAAGTCAAGGACAACAAGGTTGTCGTAACTGTGGGCTCAGCTATTCATCCTATGACAGAGGAGCACTATATCCAGTGGATTTCCCTGCAGACCAAGAAAGGGAACCAGCGGAAAGAGCTCAAGCCTGGTCAGGAACCTAAAGCCTGCTTTGCCCTGTGCGAAGGGGATGAGGTAGTTGCAGTATATGCATATTGCAACCTGCACAGCTTATGGAAATCGTGAAATAACAGGAGGAAAATATGGCAAACAAATACAAAGGAACACAGACCGAGAAGAACCTGCTTGAGGCATTTGCAGGTGAATCACAGGCACGGAACAAGTACACCTACTTTGCATCCCGGGCCAAGAAGGACGGGTTTGAGCAGATCTCTGCCCTCTTCCTGGAGACAGCAGACAACGAGAAAGAGCATGCAAAGATGTGGTTCAAGGAGCTGGAGGGAATCGGCGACACCGCTGCAAACCTGAAGGCTGCCGCTGACGGCGAGAACTACGAATGGACCGATATGTACGAAGGCTTTGCAAAGACAGCCGAGGCAGAGGGCTTTAAGGAGCTGGCCGCCAAGTTCCGGGCCGTGGCCGCTATCGAGAAGCACCATGAGGAGCGCTACCGCAAGCTGCTTGAGAATGTGGAGACTGCAAAGGTGTTCGAGAAGAGCGAGGTCAAGGTATGGAAATGCCGGAACTGCGGCCACATTGTGGTTGGCACCAAGGCTCCCGAGATCTGCCCTGTATGTGCACACCCACAGGCTTACTTCGAGGTCAACGCAGAGAACTACTGAGCACACTTGACTATGCATGCAAAGCGATGTAAAATGCATGCATAGGAGAAAAGTATGCCAGCATTACAGATAAGAAATCTAGACCAGGGAATTTATGATTCCATCGTCGTGTTAGCTAAAGAGGAGAACCGCAGTATTGCCCAGCAGACAACGGTTCTTCTCCGCAGCGCACTTAAGCTTGATGCAAAAGAATTTCAGCTTAGAAATGCCCTCAAGACCATCAAAAACATTCAGATAAAAGAGCCGCATCGCAGATTTCCCACCTCTGAGGAGCTCATAAGGGAGGATCGGGACAGATGACTGCAGTATTAGATGCATCAGCAGCCATTGAGCTGATCAGGAAGGGAGAAAAAGCTGAATTAATAGAAACATATCTGCTCCATTCCAATCTTATTATTTCATCAGAATTATTTAAAGCTGAATGTGCAAATGCGCTATGGAAGATGGCAAAGGCAGGCATGATAAAGCATGAGGAGCTGAGCACTCTGCTGGAACAATGCTACAAGCTTGTCTATTCTTTTGTAAACATTGGGGAGAACAGCACAGAATCACTGTTTGAAGCTGTTCGCCTTGGACATCCTGTTTATGATATGCTATATTTCACCCTTGCCCGCAGGACAGGGGCAATTATGCTTACTATGGATCAGCGACTTACAAAGCTATGCAATGAAAGCGGCATCAACTGTCCGTTGCTTGATACAATCTAATATAGGCAAAAAAGGGGGCTCCCGATTTGGGAGCCCCTTCTGTCTCAACTTTGGATTCGGTCTCTTTCTATATCTTATCTTGGGTATACGGTCACAGCCATGGATGCCGACTTGACCAGGGCGCCGTCTGCGCTGTATGCGATGCAGGTCACGTCGTACACTCCAGGGTATGCGCAGCTGAGCTCGTATGTGGACTCTGTCTCGCCTTCCTGGAACATGCCGTTCACGTACCAGATGAACTGTGCACCCTCGCTTGCAGATGCAGTGATTGTTGTTGTGCCTGTCTCGCTCTGCAGAGCCTCGTCTGCTCCGGAAACAGAAACGTTGATCTCCGGGATGATGATTGTG
>JAFXTY010000043.1 GCA_017535435.1 Spirochaetia bacterium
ATACGGAACTGGGATGTCTCAGAGATAGGCTTATTCTTGATTGAGAACTTGATCACTTTGCCCACAAGCTTTCCTATCTTCTGTGCGATGATGATTACAGGGATGAAGAGCAGCAGGGTAAGAATTGAGATGTTGATGCTTCCTGCTGTCAGGAAAGGCTTGTTGATAAATGCATAAATGGCATTGAGCACATCCATGACACTTTCTGGAAGAATATTTTCCATTCTATTTTTCTCCTTTTTAAATTATTTCTTGGGGTTGTCGGTGGAATAGAATCCACTTCCTTTAAAGATAATACCCACAGAAGAGTCCTGTGGAATAATCTTTTTTACTGCCTTGCCACATTTGATGCACTTCTTTATAGGCGCGTCAGACATGGATTGCTCAACTTCGAAGACATGCTTACAGCTCTGACATTCATATGTGTAAATAGGCATTTTATTCTGTTCCTTTGTGTTAAATAATTATTTCTTCATCTTTCCGAAGATATATCCGAATACAGCACCAGCTGCACCGCAAGCAAGGATCTTGAGCCGGATAGTGCCCAGGTCAGCAGCCTTGGATGCCAGTTTCTTGATTCCATTTTCAGCAGGCAGACATAATGTCTTAAGGGAAATCATGTTTCCGTTCACTTTTCCAAAGATAAGGTAACCGATTACCAGTCCTACAATAATCCAGCATACAATTGCTACGATATTGCTGTTCTTTTTACTCATTTTCTTCCTCCGAAAATATGAAGATAATCCTCAAAAAGCTCCTTGGCTTTCTCGACACAGCCGCCGCATACCTTGCCCAGCTTTGTCTTCTCCTGAAGCTCCTCAAAGGTTTTTCCGCCTTCTTTGACGAAATTCTCGATATCTGCATCAGTTATATTGTTACATACACAGATTACTTTTGCAACTTCTTTTTCCAGCATATCCTCTTTGCCGTTCTTCTTGCAGTAATCCTCGATAGCTGCCCTCAGAGCCCGGTCTCCCAGGACAGAGCAGTGGATCTTATGGTCCGGCAGACCGCCCAGCTGACCTACAATGTCTTCTGGTTTGATCTTGTATGCTTCTGTTATAGGCATTCCTTTCACCATCTCGCTCATCATGGATGTGCTGGCAATGGCACTGGCACAGCCGTAGGTCTTCCACTTGATGTCGGCAATCTTATCATCCTTCACCTGGATTGCCACAAGCATCTCGTCACCGCAGGTTATATTTCCCACCTTTCCCCAGCCGTCAGCCTTGTAGTTTGCCTCGTCTTCCAATATATTGCGCGGATTTGTGAAGTGATCCTTCACCTTCTCGGTATAAACCCATGAAATCATTTAGTCTCTCCTTTCTTATAAACAGTGGACATCTTTCGTATTCTCTCAATTATAGGAGGAAGCTTCTCAAGGACATAGTCCACATCTTCCTCTGTGTTCTCCCGCCCCAGGCTGAAGCGGATTGAGCCGTGGGCCAGCTCTGCATCTACTCCGGTGGCCATAAGGACATGAGATGGTTCCAGGGAGCCTGTTGAGCAGGCTGAACCTGTGGAAACTGCTATTCCTTCAAGATCCATGTAGAGGAGGATGGACTCTCCCTCAGCTCCGGTGAATGAGACATTCAGGGTGTTAGGAAGTGTGTGCTCCTGGTTTCCGTTTATCTTGATGTCTGGAATAGAGGCGATAATGCCAGCCTTAAGCTTGTTCCGCAGTGCCATAAGCCGAGCTGATTCTGTTTCCAGTTCCTGCTCTGCCAGTTCTGCTGCCTTGCCCAGGGATACAATGCCGGTGGTGTTCATGGTTCCTGCCCGGCGGCCTGCCTCCTGATGCCCTCCGTGTACAAACGGGCAGTAAGGGGCTCCCTTCCTTGCATAAAGGATACCGATTCCCTTCGGAGCGTAAATCTTATGGCCTGACATGCTCAGGTAGTCGATTCCCATTTCCTTCACATCAATCTTGATTTTGCCGATTGCCTGAACTGCATCGGTGTGGAAGAGGACTCCCTTCTCATGGCAGATCTGGGCAATGCGCTTAATATCCTGCAGGGTGCCTATCTCGTTGTTGGCGGCCATTACAGATACCAGTGCTGTCTTGTCTGTGATAAGGTCGTAAAGTTCCTCGGGATTCACCAGTCCGGTGGAGTCCACCTTCATGAACTTGGTGGTTATGCCGCTTCCCTTGAGGAATTTCACTGTCTCAAGAATGGCAGGATGCTCGATAGGGGTGGTGATTATCTCGTTCTTCTCGCATCTGGAGCAGTATTCTTTGGCAACGCAGGAGCTTTTCTGGCATCCTACATATTTAAGCACTGTGTTGTCAGACTCAGAACCGCCGGCTGTAAAGATAATCTCGCTGGGGTCAGCATTTATAAGGTGGGCAATCTGCTCCCTTGCCTTTGCTATGAGCATTCCAGCCTCCCGGCCGTAGCCATGCATGCTGGAGCCGTTTCCAAATATATCCAGGGACTCTATCATCACCTTTTTCACTTCGGGATGGATAGGAGTGGTGGCATTATAATCCATATATACATTTCTATGTTCCATGGTAACTCCTGAAATTCTTTATAGAATATACTAAATATATAGGTTATATTCAAGTTGACCATAGAAAACTGTACATTTTTCAGTCTCTATGTTATTCTGTCATTGATTTAGGAGATATTAATGAAGAAATACCTCTGCGTGACTGCAATTATCTTTATGCTTCTCTGCGGCTGCACCTCATCAAAGGGCAATGTCTATAATATGTCTTTATATAAGGCTGTTGCTCCAGAAGATGGAGTGACATATGTAGTTGGTCATATAAACCCTGATACCGATACAGTCGGCACAGCGATAGCTTATGCCAAGCTGCGGACTGCCCTTGGTTTCAATACAGTTGCCGTTATTCCTGGCAAGCTTAACAAGGAAAGCCAGTATCTTCTGGACTATTTCAAAGTGGAGACTCCAGAAATCCTGGAGGATGCCGCAGGCAAGAACATAATACTGGTGGATCATGCCGATTACCAGCAGGCAGTTCCCAATATGGACAAGGCCAATATTGTGGAGATTCTTGACCATCATCAGCCGGCAGGCCTCTCCTTGGAGAACAACCTGATTTACCGCAGCGCTCCCATAGGGGCCACTGCCACCATGGTTTATAACGAATATAAGGTGAACCATGTGCGGATTGACAGAAAGACTGCAGGACTTCTGGCGGCTGCCATAATGTCTGACACAAAGAACCTGAAGAAAGAGCGCACCACCGAGGCAGACCGGGTATACCTGGCAGAGCTGTGCAAGAAGGCTGGAATCCAGAAGCCCAAGAAGTTCTTCAAGGCAATGAAGAATGAAGGCAGGTCCTATGACGGGCTTACCGATGAGGAGATCTTGCTCACCAATTACAAGGAGTTTGAGTTCAGCGGTCATATAGTGGGAATTGCCAGTGTGGACAATCCTGACGACGATACCCTGTGGGAGTTTGTTGAGCGCATGGATAAGGCTATGGCAGAATATGCCCCGAAGACAGATGCAGAGCATATATTCATGAAGCTTGATGCTGATGGAGATGAGGGACAGGAGGACTTCACTGTATTCCTGTACTGTGGTAAGGGTGCAGAAGAGGTTGCTAAAAAAAGCTTCCCCAATGCCCAGATTGTCAACGGCCGCATAGTCTACACACCAAAGCTTAACCGGACCAATGATGTGGTTCCTGCACTTAAAGATACATATGAAGGAATGAAAAAATAATGAAAATTGTAGTGAAAATCGGAACATCGACACTGGCTTATCCAGGCGGAAGGCTGAATATCAGACATACAGAGGAGCTTTGCAAGATTATAAGCGACCTTAAGAACTCAGGTATAGAAATAATCATGGTCTCTTCAGGTTCCATCGGAATGGGAACCGGAAAGCTCTCGCTCAAGGAGCGGCCCTCTGACATGCCTACCAAGCAGGCAGCGGCATCTGTGGGACAGTGTGAGCTTATGTACACCTATGACAAACTCTTCTCTGAATACCGGCACACTGTCGGACAGATTCTGGTGACTGCCGAGGATATCCAGCACAAGGAGCGGCATAAGAACTTCTCCAATACTCTGAACCGACTTCTGGAGCTTGGTGTCATTCCTATCATCAATGAGAACGACTCAATTGCAACTGAGGAGATCATGGTGGGAGACAACGATACTTTGGCAGCTATTGTTGCAACCAGCGCCAAGGCCGATCTGCTGGTGCTGCTGTCTGATATCGACGGGCTTTATATTGCAAATCCAAATACAGATAAAAAAGCAAAGCTTATACCCGAAGTGCGTAAGATTGACAGCAAGATTATGGCGCTGGGTGGCAAAAGCACATCTGGCCTGGGCACCGGCGGCATGAAGACCAAGCTCTCTGCCGCAAAAATATGCACCGAAGCAGGTTGTGACATGATCATAGCCAATGGTTCAGATCCATCAGTCCTTTATAAGATTGCAGATGGCAAGCCGGTAGGAACCCGATTCTATGCAAAAGGAAAAAAAGCATGACCACCCAGGAGATTCTTGCAGCTGCAAAAAATGCAAAAACATATCTGGCCACATTGTCCAAAGCTGAGAAAAACAGGGCTCTAGCTGCCATGGCAGAGGCTCTTGTGGCAGAGTGCAGTTCTATTCTTGAGGCCAATGCCCAGGATGTGGAGGCTGTCCGCGGCACTGTAAGCGATGTTATGCTGGACCGGCTTATGCTCTCCAGGGAGAGGATAGAGGGGATGGCTCAGGGTATCCGGGAAGTTGTTGAGCTGCCGGATCCAGTTGGACGCATTCTTACAGAGCGGACTACTTCAGACGGACTTCTTCTTAAAAAAGTGTCAGTTCCCATTGGAGTTATCGCTATTATCTATGAAAGCAGACCCAATGTCACATCCGATGCTGCTGCCCTCTGCATAAAGAGCGGCAATGTGTGCATCCTGCGGGGTGGCAAGGAGGCTTACCGCTCATCCCATGCCATAGTAAGTGCCATGAGAAAGGGGCTGGAGAAGGCTGGTTTCAGGTCCGACATCATTCAGATCCTGGACGATACCACCCGTGCCGGTGCCACTG
>JAFXTY010000044.1 GCA_017535435.1 Spirochaetia bacterium
ACCAGAAGTTCATTGCAGCACTGATTGTTCCGAATTTCAAGAACATAGAGGAGAAGTCCAAGGAGATGGGAATCTCCTACATGGACATGGAGGATCTTCTGGCCAATCCGCAGGTCTACAGCATGGTATATTCCAACATCAACGATATAGTAAGTACAAAGAACGGATTCAAGAACTACGAGAAGATTTTCCGTATCTGTCTGCTTTCAAAGCCATTCACTGTAGGGGATGAGCTTACAAACACCATGAAGGTGAAGCGGGATGTGGTGAACCGGAAATACAGATCGTAGATTGCGAAGCTCTTTAAATGATGATTGATGCAGTTTTCCTGATCTATTCCATTTTCATGATAATTGTCCATGTGGTGATTGTCTGCGGAATAGTGCGTGCCTGTGCAGTTTCCCGCCGGCAGGAAATGGCAGAGCCTAAGGAAAAGTTCAAAATTTCTGTTATTGTTCCTGCGAAGGATGAGGCTGATAATCTTCCAGCCCTGTTCGCCAGTCTTGAAAAGGTAATGACACCTGATGTCCAGGTTGTTCTGGCCGATGACCGTTCCCAGGATCAGACCCACAGCCTTATGGCAGAGTTTGCATCCCGGCATAGCAATGTCAAAGTGATAAAGAATACAGAGCCTCCAAGGAAAGGAATGAATCCTAAGCACAGCATGCTGGCTATTGCATCTAAGTATGCAGATGGAGATATCCTTATGTTCACCGATGCCGACTGCACAGTGCCTGAAGATTGGGTGGGACAGGTGTGCCGCTATTTCCAGGACCCCAAGGTGGGGCTGGTGTTCTCGGCGGTGGTCACTGCCCCCGGAACCAGTTTAAGGGAAAGGTACCAGACCCAGGATCATCTGATGCGCTTCTTCTACACAGTGGGGGCAGTGGGGCTGGGGAGCCCGGCCGGAGGCTACGGCAACAACTTGGCCATAAGGCGCACTGCCCTTGAGGATGTAGGGGGCTTTGAATCCATAGGCTTCTCCCTTACCGAGGATGCCCAGCTTATAGCTGCAGTGCGCCGCACCGGCCGCTGGCGTGTGGCTGTGTGCCCCTTCAGGCCGGTGCTGGTTTATGCCCAGCCCCAGAAGAGGCTTCTGGATGCGGCAAGGCAGGAGGTGCGCTGGAGCGCCGGTGCTATATTCGGCACCGACTTCACCACAGCCCTCATGTACTCATTCATGCTTCTGTTCACGCTGGTGGGAGCTGTCTCTCTCCTGGTAATTCCATTCCATCCCCAGGCTGTGATATACTATCTTGCACCGGTGCTGGCCATGATAATGATGTCCTTGGCAGGCAACTGGTATCTTAGGATGGATAAAGGTTTTCTGATGTGGATGGTTCCCTGTGCCCTCATCGGGACACCCTTTTATGGTTTCTCTTTTCTGACTGCATTTTTTATTCCTTATGTCAGCTGGAAAGGGGTGAAGATAAAGAAGTAAGGAGCGAAGTGTGATCTGGCTTAAGTTTTCTGTGACTGCCCTGGTTGTGGTTCTTTTCTGTATATCACTCTCTAAATATGCGGATCAGCTGGCTGCCGCAAAGCGGATTGGAAAAGGCTTCGTGGGCTTTGTCCTCCTGGGGTTCATCACCTCGATCCCGGAGCTTATCTCCACTGTCTCCAGCACAGTTTATCTGAACAATCCGGTGCTTGGAACCGCCAACATCATAGGCAGCAACAATGCAAACATGTTCATCCTCTATCTCTCTTTCATCTTGGCAGAGAGTCTGAGGCGGCCAAGCGGCAAGGTGGATGTTGAGAGCTGCACATCATTAGGCTACTGCTTCATAATCACTGCAGTCTTTATCCTCGGAGTGTTCTTCTCTGGCCAACCTTTTTATGGCCGTTCCCTCTTTGTATATCTGATTTTTATCCTGTTCATCTTGAGCGTGATTGCCCTGTACAAGGCTAACCCGAATGTGGAGGATGACCAGCCGGTTGAGGCCCTGGGATTCTTCTTCTACTGCAAGCTGATATTCTTTGCTTGCGGGCTGGTTGCATCCAGCTTCTATCTTTCTGTGGTTGTAAACGAAATAGGAACTACAACATCTATCGGCAGTGCCATGGCGGGGGCTATTTTCCTGGCCTGGGCCACATCCCTTCCTGAGCTTGTTGTCACCATAAGCTCTGTAATCCGGGGCTCTGTGGAGATGGGAATCGGCAACATCCTGGGAAGCAATATCTTCAATATGGCTGTTCTTGCGTTGGCTGAGACAGTATCCTGCAGCCAGATATCGGTGTTCGAGAAGAATGACGGTATCATGATCTTCGGCGTGTTCCAGTGCGTTCTCTTAGGTATTCTTTTGATTCTTCTGATGCAGGAGAAGCTTCGCAGGGTGGGCAAGGTTGCCATTATGCCACTCTTTGCAATGGTGCTCTACTGCATCGGTGTGACTCTGCTGTAATCAGCAATCCTGCATGAAATCTTTTAATATTCCCAGGTACGCGTCGGCGCTAGTGCAGAAGACTATTTTATTGCGGATCTCGGCGCTGCCCGGAAGCCCCTTGGTGTAGCAGCACAGGTGCTTCTTCATCTCCTTGCAGGCCCGGTCCTCACCGATATACTTGACGGAACGGGCAAAGTGCTCCATGGCATTCTCCAGCTTCTGGCGCTGGGGTATTTTTGTGTAGCTGCCGGTGGTAAGAAGCTCCTTTGCATATTGGAAAATTTCGGGACAGCCCACCGCACCCCGGGCCACCATGACACCGTCGCAGCCTGTGGTCTCCAGCACGTCGCGGATCGCCTCGGGAGAGAATATATCCCCGGATGCAATTACCGGGATAGAGATGTGTTCTTTAAGCTTTTTTATGAGTGGCCAGTCGGCCTTGCCCGCGTAGTCCTGGCTTCGGGTGCGGGGGTGCAGCGCCACTGCGGCTGCCCCTGCAGATTGGGCCGCGTCGGCTGCCTCTAAGAAGTTTATGGAGTTCTTGTCCCAGCCGGAGCGTATCTTCACAGTAACGGGAATATCGGTGTTGTCGGTCAGGGCTTTAACTATCCTGTGCATCAGCTCCGGGTTCCGGCCAAGAGCAGCGCCGCAGCCCCCTTTGAGTACCTTGGGCACAGGGCAGCCACAGTTGATGTCGATTACTGATGGCTTTTGGGAAAGCACATAGGGGAGGGCCTTTACCGCAGTCTCGGGGCTTGAGGTGAATATCTGGATTGCATAGAACTGTTCTTCCTCAGCCTTTCTCATCATGTCCATTGTCTTGGAGCTGTCCCGGGAAAGGGCCTCGCAGGAGACCATCTCGGTGTAGCACATATCAGCTCCCCATTTGACAGCAAAGCCCCGCCATGCCGCATCGGTATATCCGGCCATCGGGGCAAGGAACAGGTTTCCCGGCACAGTGACTTTTTCTGAGAAATTAAAAGGATGGTACAGCGCCTTCATCACTCTTTGATGTTAAAGAGCCTCAGGCTGTTCTTGTAAAGGATGTCGGCACACTCCTCTGGATCCATGCCCCGAAGCTCTGCAATGAACTCCAGTGTGGAATGGATGTAGGCCGGCATATTCCTCTTGCCTTTATAAGCGGCAGGAACCATGAATGGAGCCTCGGACTCGATAAGCATATTCTCGATAGGAATATTGAGGGCTGTATCGTGGAGATTCTTGGCATTCTTATAGGTCACATTGCCTGCAAAGGAGACATACATGCCCAGGTCTATGGCTTTCTTGGCATATTCATAGCTTTCAGAGAAGCAGTGGAGGACACCTCCCTTTGCCGGAAGCCTGTGATGAAGAATCCCAAGCACATCGGCGCCAGCATCCCGGTTATGGATTATAACAGGGAAGTTGAGCTGCTGAGCCAGCTCCAGCTGTCTGATGAACAGAGCTATCTGAGAATCCTTGTCGCCGAACTTCCTGTAGTAGTCAAGGCCGATCTCGCCGATTGCCACAACTCTTTCCAGCTTTACGTTCTCGATTATCCTGCTTTCCCAGTTCCGTATCTGGTGCATGACCTCTGAGGGGGAGATTCCCACAGCGTGATAAATGTTTGTGGCAGTCTTCAGGTTCTGGTAAACCTGGTCGAAGTCGTGGAGACTGTTGCAGATGCTTACAATGTGCTCAACTCCAGCCTGCTTTGCCTGCTGGATAACAATTAATTCTTCTATCGGGTCATTATGAATCAGACCAATATGTGCATGAGTATCAAAAAATTTCATATTGTCCTCGTGATTGTTTTTTTATGTTGTTAAATATATAATAACATGGTATATTTAAAATCGTCAACAATTATTTGACAAAACATTTTAGGAGAAAGAGTTGTCCCCTGTCCATCATTACAAAAGAGCTGAAAAACGGTTTGTGGAACGAGTTCTGCGTTTTTTCTCTTCCATAGGGGATTTCTTCGCTAAATTTTTCGGAGCCATAGCAGGATTTTTCCGCCAGCAGGTGACAGTCATGCTGGTTCCTCATTCCGAGCGGAATATCTTCAACTTCAGGATTTCTGCCTTTTCCATGGTTGTGGTTATTTTCCTCATAGTGTGCATGGTTCTCACCTTCATCCTTTATTCCACCAGGTTCACCGGTGTCTCTGACCTTCTGACCGACAAGACTCAGGTGCTGGAGCAGCGGGATGCCGACCTTGAGGTTATAAGGGATCAGATTTCGGATCTCCTGAACACTTCTAGAGTCTTCGAGGAATCCCTCCACAGCACTTTGGACAGTTTGGGACTGGAGAAGAGAAAGGAGGAGGACAAGGGCGATCGGACTGGGGTGGAGCTTGGAGATGATGCAGCCGAGCTTACAGCTGTGAAGGGGCTTCTCCAGGATTCTCTGGAATACTTTGACCAGATAGCGAAGATGCTTCAGGCTCAGCAGAGCCTTATAGTTGAGCTTCCTACCATCTGGCCTCTCCGTGATGTGCGTGGTTATGTCACCTCCTATTTCGGACCTACCACCCATCCCTTCACAAAGCACTGGTATCTGCACAAGGGTATCGATATAGCATACTCCAGGGGAACCAAGGTGGTCTCCACTGCAGATGGAAAGGTTATAGAAAAGGCGTTTGACGTAAATGGCTACGGGAATTATATTGTTATCAAGCATAAGTATGGTTTTTATACCCGGTATGCCCATATGGATAAAGTTTACGTGAAGGAAGGACAGAACGTGCAGCAGGGAGAGGTTATCGGAACCCTGGGCAGCACAGGACTCTCCACCGGGCCTCACCTCCATTACGAGGTGCGCATCGGTACCCAGGTTGTGGATCCTCAGCGGTATCTGGACTTTAACAGCAGTAAAAATTTCTGATGGAAGGTATTTATGAGAGAGAATGATATGACAGTGAACTCGCTTCTCGGGAATGGTTCTGTCTTCAAAGGCGATATAAAGGTGAACGGAATCATAAAGCTGGCTGGCGATTTCTCCGGAACAATCGAGAGCACAGGGCAGGTGTTCATAAGCGAATCTGCCAGGGTTGAGAGCTCCATCAAGGCCACTTCTGTAGTTATCGGAGGTATGGTGAAGGGAGATATCACTGCCACAGACAAGGTGACTGTTCTCTCCACAGGTATTGTGATGGGAAGCATAACCACATCCCGCCTTATAGCTGAGGATGGTGTGGTCCTGGACGGTGTATGCCGTGTCTCTCTTAATAAGGAATGAAAAATGAGTGATGAGATAACAGAAGATATCATCGTAGACGATGAGCCGGAAGTAGTTGAATCTTCGGATATAGTTTTTCCCGACAAGCTTATAAAGGTGCGCTTTGTCCATTCCAACGAGTCTGCGATGTGCGCATATCCGGACGACTTTGATGTGAAGGATAAGGATTATGCCATTGTGGATGGCAAATATGGAAAAGATCTGGCCCAGGTGAAGGGGGGCATCTATGTTGTGTCCGAGCGGGGCAAGCCTAAGCATGTCCGGGATGTCTACACCATTATCCGCAAGGCTACCGAGGCCGACATGAAACGGTACGAGACAAACTGCGAAAGGGAGAAGGAGGCTTTTAAGATCTGCGCCCAGAAGATTGCGGATCACAAGCTGGAGATGAAGCTGGTATCGGCTCATTACCTTCTGGATGACCCTAAAGTTATGTTTTTCTTCACTGCCGACAACCGTATCGATTTCCGTGCGCTGGTGAAGGACTTGGTGGTTGTGTTCCGCATCCGCATAGAGCTGCGCCAGATTGGTGTCCGGGATGAGGCCATGGTGTGCGGAGGCCTGGGAATGTGCGGCAGGGACTACTGCTGTCATGGAATCACCGATAAGCTGCGGACCGTATCCATAAAGATGGCCAAGGACCAGAACCTTTCCCTCAATTCCATGAAGATATCGGGTGCCTGCGGCCGCCTTCTGTGCTGCCTGGCCTACGAGTATGACTTCTATGCCGAGGAGCGGAAGAAGTACCCCAACGAAGGAAGCCGGGTAGTGTTCGAGGACAAGACCTACAGGGTGGCAGAGATCAACATCCTGACCAAGACAGTGAAGATAACTGCAGCCGACGGTGCCGGCTTTGTGATGCCTATCTCCGGATTCATGTTCGACCCGGAGAAAAAGATATGGCTTGTGACAGAAGAGCCTAAATAACAGTTCTTGACATAAATGTTTGTTGTCAATATATTTAAACACTGTATTACTTTTTTTGGAGGAGATTCATGGGACAAGTAAGTAAGAACTCACGTGTTGGTTCATCAACTCATAAGTTTTTGTGTCCATGCGGTGGCGAGATCAAAATGAAGACTGTCTTTGCAAACGGCAAGAAGAAAAACTATGCTGAATGCGAGAAATGCAAGAGACAGGAACGTAAACCAAGCGATTTCAAATAAGAGTCGGCAGTCATATTGACTATCTGATTTTTATCTGTTAATTTCGAATAACTTAATTTAAGGAGTAAATCGTTGTCAGAGAAAAGGTACAGACAGAGTTTGAAAAGACATCTTAGAAACAAGATGACAAAGAGCGAAGTCAAAACTTATATCAAAGATTTTACTGCCGCAGTTGAGGGAAATGACAAAGCCGAAGCTGAAAAGACATTCATCCTTATTTCTAAGAAGATGGATACAGCTGCTGGAAAAGGCATTTACCACAAGAACACTGTTGCAAGAAAGAAATCAAGATTGGCAAAGAAGCTTAACAAGCTGAATGCCGGCTGATTGACGGTTATATCAATCCTGATTGTAATTTTGGAGTGAATGTGGAAAAGAAAGTTACAAAAAACGACGTAGTAGAAAACATCTATAACGACACAGGATTCGATATAACTAAGAAAGATATCCACATAATCGTTGACAAAGTTTTTGAAGAGATTAAAAAAGCTCTACTTAATGATCAAACTGTAGAATTACGCGGCTTCGGTACTTTTGAAGTAAGAACCCGCCGGGGCAGGGAGAAAGCCCATAACCCCAAGACTGGAGAGCAAGTCTCAGTCGAGGTTCACGGAGCCGCAGTATTTAGACCTGGAAAGGAACTGAAGAACAGTGTCTGGGCGCTTAGAAAAAAGTAAACCACTGTTTCTTTTATTCTGCTCCGCAATCCTATTTGCATTATCATTTCCCTCATTCATAAGCGACAAAGGGTTTCCTGTTTTCGGATATATCGCCCTGACCCCCATGTTCATGGCTGTACGGCATATCAGACTTAAGACAGCACCTCTGTGGGGCTTTCTCTATGGCCTTGTCTCCTATGTCCTTTTCAATTACTGGCTGGGCATATTCTATCCCCCTGCAATTGTGATAATTCCTGCATTATATGCATTTTACTATTTCTTCCTGTTCCCTGCTTTAAAGCTGGCAGACATGGCTTTCCCCAAGTGGGGTTTCCTGGTGCAGTGCATCATCTGGATCGGCTACGAATATCTGCGGACCAAAGGCTTCTTGGGCTACCCATATGGCATCCTGGGCTACACCCAGTACTCTGTCCCCTTGGTGGGCCGGCTGGCAGCCATAACTGGAGTATGGGGAGTCTCGGCCCTGCTGGCAGTCCCCTCCGCCCTGCTGGCCAATATACTGCTTGATGGAGCAAAGCCCCATATAAAGCTTACAGCCATCGCCTACGGTGGTGTTTTCATCCTGGTGCTGATCTACGGCTTTGCCACCGGATATGACTATTCCGGCTGCACCGTTAAGAAAGCAGCCCTAATCCAGCAGAACATAGACCCCTGGCAGGGCGGAGACGCCACCTACAGGGAGGCCCTGCGCCGTCTTACCAGGATGAGCACCCAGGCTATAGAGGACAAGGCCGGCCCACCGGATATCGTAGTGTGGTCCGAGACCTCTTTTGTCCCCTCCATAGACTGGCATACCCGATACCGCACCGACCCCGAGTATTATAAAATGGTGAAGGAGCTCCGGACCTACATGGAGAAGCAGACCGTGCCATTCGTACTGGGCAACAACGAGGGTGTCCTGGGTTTTGACGAGGATACGAAGCAGCAGGTGCGGCAGGACCACAACTCGGCCCTCCTTTTCGAGAAAGGGGAGATAACCAAGGTGTACAGAAAAATCCACCTGGTTCCTTTCACCGAGCACTTCCCATACAAGAAGCAGCTTCCTTTTATATACAACTTCCTGGTGGACTGGGATACCCACTTCTGGATTCCCGGCACCGAGTATACTGTGTTTGATGCGGCCGGCTTCAAGTTCTCCACCCCTATATGCTTCGAGGACAGCTTCGGCGACTTATCCCGTGCCTTTGTACAGAATGGTGCCCAGGTGATAATGAACCTTTCCAACGACGGCTGGGCTTTCTCGGTGCCGGCAGAGATGCAGCACATGGCTATGGCCACATTCCGGGCCTACGAGAACCGGCGGACCGTGGTGCGGAGCACCAACAGCGGCATAACCTGTGTCATTGATCCATCGGGCCGGCGGGTCGCCGAGATGGAGCCTTTTGTAGAGGGCTACCTGATTGCTGATGTCCCTGTGTATGACAGCACCCTGACTTTGTACACCAGGTGGGGCGACTGGTTCGGTGTCCTGTGTGCCGTTGCCGCTGGTCTTCTGCTATTGACAACCGGGCTTAAGTATAAGAAAATAAATAAGAAGGTATGAATATGTTTTCCAATAATAATAAAATTCCTAAAGATATAGAAAAAACAGCAGCACTTCTGGGCAAGGACGCATCCCTGGACGGGACGCTGAAGTTCTCCAAATCTCTGCGAATCTGCGGCTCTTTCAAGGGGACAATAGACTCCACCGGATTCCTGAATGTGGCGGCCGGGGCAGAGGTCAAGGCCGATATCAAGGCTTATGCTGCGGTTATCTCAGGGCGGGTTATTGGGAACATCGTGGTTGAGGACCGGCTGGAGATGACCAGCGGCAGCTATGTGTGCGGCGACGTCAAGGCAGCGAAGCTCAAGATTGCAGATGGTGTTTTCTTCGAAGGAAAATGCAGCATGATCAAGCCGGGTCAGGATATAAATGTCTTTGCCTCCAACCGCGAAGAGCTGAAAAAGTCCCTGCAGGCTTGAAAAATCGGGGGTTGACATATTTCCCCTGTTGTTAGTAAAATTAAATAAAGATACAAAAATCAAATAATCAGTTCAAAACGAACCTCTTTATTAAAAATAATTGTTTTATAGTTGAATTTTGAAAAAAGGAGTTTTTCTTTTTTTATGTTTGAAGAAGAAAACCAGATTGAGAACCAGGTGGAAACCCTGGAAAACAAAGTTGAACCAGAAAAAAAAGTAAGTGAACCAGCAGTTGTGAAAAAACGGGTGATAGCCCGCAGGCATAGAAAGGAAGAGACATCCCCTTCCCCTGCAGCACCAGCTGTTTCAGCCAATCCCATTCCAGAAAGCACAGAAGGACGCAGCAAGCTCAGCATCAACGACCTTACCCAGCTGGGCCTTTTGGAGCTCCGTCAGAAGGCTCTCGATATGGGAATTCCCCACGAGAACCTGGGAAGTCTTAAAAAGCAGGACCTTATATTCCAGATATTGAAGTCTCATACCCTTGGCGGCGGCATTATCTATGCCTATGGCTCCCTGGAGATACTGTCCGAGGGCTACGGCTTCCTCCGCTCACCACAGAACAGCTATCTGCCGGGCTCTGACGATATCTATATCTCACCATCCCAGATCCGGCTTTTCAACCTTAAGACCGGCGACATCGTATCAGGCCAGATCAGGCCTCCTAAAGAGGGAGAAAAATATTTTGCAATGCTTCGGGTGGAGCAGATCAACGGAGATGATCCTGTGGTGGCTCAGACCAGAGTCCCCTTCGACAACCTGATTCCACTGTTCCCGGATGAGCGGATCAATATGGAGACTGCTTCCGGTGACCCATGTACCCGTATGATCAACCTCTTCTGTCCTATCGGAAAAGGACAGCGTGGTCTTATTGTATCCCCGCCCCGTTCTGGAAAGACAGTGATTCTGCAGAAGATTGCAAATGCAATAACCGAGAATCATCCGGAGATCAACCTTATTCTGCTTCTTATAGACGAGCGGCCTGAGGAAGTTACTGATATGAGGCGCAATGTAAAGGGGGAGGTTATCGCCTCCACATTCGACGAGCAGGCTTCCCGCCATGTGCAGGTGGCCGAGATGGTCATTGAGCGGGCAAAGCGTATGGTGGAGCATAAGAAGGATGTAGTTATCCTGCTGGACTCCATAACCCGTCTGGCCAGAGCTTACAACCAGACAGTGCCCACCTCGGGAAAGATCCTTTCCGGTGGTGTTGATTCCAATGCCCTGCACAAGCCTAAACGGTTCTTCGGTGCAGCCCGTAACATAGAGAACGGCGGAAGCCTTACCATAATAGCTACAGCCCTTATCGAGACTGGAAGCCGCATGGATGAGGTTATCTTTGAGGAGTTCAAGGGTACCGGCAACATGGAGATGGTTCTGGACCGTAAGATTGCAGACCGTCGTCTCTATCCGGCCATCAATATCAAGAAATCGGGCACCAGAAGGGAGGATCTGCTCCTTTCAGAGGATGAACTGAAGAAGATCTGGGTGCTCAGGAAAGTAATAAATCCTATGGATGATGTAGAAATTATTGAAATGCTGATTGACAGAATGCAAAAAACAAAGAATAATGAAGCATTCTTACGGTCTATGAACACAACAGGTCCAATGGACGTATAAATTGGAGGAATATATATGAAAAAGGGTATACATCCAGATTACAAGCCAGCTAAAATCACATGCGCATGTGGAAATGTAATTGAGACTGGTTCTTCTGTAGGGGATATCCAGGTTGAAATCTGCTCCGCTTGCCATCCTTTCTTCACAGGCAAGGAGAAGCTGGTTGACACAGCAGGAAGAGTAGAGCGCTTCAACAAGAAGTACGGAATCAAAGGTTAATCAAACTACGGTAAATGAACATTGTATGGGGATATAATGGAACAATAATTCCATTTATGCCGTATTCTGCTTTTTACAGCAGCGACCATATCCTTATTGATTATCTCCGTGCAAACAACTATCTTCTATTCAAGAAAAAACTGATGGCCTCCTTCATGCTTAAGCATGAGAAAAGTCCTGCTGTTCTAAGCTGGACAAGAGGTCATTTAGGTTCCCTTATCACAGGACAGCCTTCAATCATACTTGAAAATGTCTCAAAAATACTCAGCGCAAAAATTTCTGAGGCTGTACTCCAGGTGATGCGCCAGCTTCAGGCCGAAGGCTTTGAACTTTATATCGCAAGCTGCAGCACCGATTCCCTGATCAAAAGCTCTCTCTACTTCAAGGGGGCCGATACCCTGTTCCGGGGCATTGTGGGAAACCATGTCTCCTCCTACAGCGGGCAGATTATGGATTATACCTGCAGGTTCAGGACAGGCTCGGACAAGATTGCATTCCTTGAGGAGACCATGCGTCTTTCGCCAGAGAACACTATTGTAATAGGGGCAAGCCAGGATGATATTCCTCTTATGGAATGGTCCCGTTATCCGATTCTGGTGGATGCTTCCCGGGATGGATGGAAAAAGTATGAGGATAAGCATTTTATTTTCATGGAATCCATCCAGATGGTGCCGGAAATAATAAAGAGTTTAGTATGAATCTTCTTGTTTTTGATATGGATGGCGTGCTTGTGGATGTCTCCGGTTCTTACCGGGAGGCGACACGGCAGGCTGCATATACATTCCTTAAAGGCTGCAGGGGTGGCGAACTCCTTAAAGAGCCGCTGTTCTCCCTGGAGGAGCTGGCGGCGGTGAAGCAGAGCGGCGGCCTTAACAACGACTGGGATATGACCCACCGGATCATATCCCTGTTGCTGGTTATGGCGGACTGCGGGGAGGCTGGCCCTGGAGGAGCGGTGCGGGAGCAGTGGGATGTGGCCCCTTTGGCGGAATACCTGGCTGCCAGCCGGCGCCCTCTGTCCGCCATAATGGAGAGCGGACGGCTCTCCAAGGCCGCCGATAGGTACTACGCCGGGGATGTGGGCAGCGGCAATGTGATAAAGCAGATATTCCAGGAGATATATCTGGGACGGGAACTGTTCCAGGAGACCTATGGGTTTGAGCCGCAGTACTGCCTCCAGGATGGGCTTATCCTGAAGGAGAAACTCTTTACTTCCCGCTCTCTGCTGCAAAAGCTGGCAGCCGGCAACCGGCTGGCCATAGCCACAGGCCGTCCGAAGAGCGAGGCTCTGTACCCTCTTGAAAAGCACGGCCTTGATATGTTTTCCACAGTATTTTCCTTTGATGAGTGCGAGGCCGAGGAAAAAAGGATACTGGAGAAGACCGGCTGCCAGGTCTCCCTGGGCAAGCCATCCCCCTTTATGCTGGACTCCATTGCCTCCTTGTATTCCGATGCGGAAAAATTGTACTATTTTGGAGATGTGGGAGATGACATGAAGGCGGCAAAAAGCTCCCGATATCCTTTTGCTGCTGTAGGTATAACCTATTCTGCTCCCGACAAGGAGGCATCTGCAAAAGCCCTTCTTGAATGCGGTGCTGATATTTTGATACATAGCCCTGAGGAGCTGACTGATATATTCGGAGGATCACATGTTTAAGAAACTGGTGCTTATACTTTTCATCGTCCTGGTGGCATTCCCTTCCTGTTCAAAGAAGGTGGATGACAGCTATCTTCCAGAGATGGAAGCCCTTATAAAAGAGAAGACAGGGGATGAGCTTCTGGAAGGGCTGATTGCTCTGGATAAGAAGTATAACAATGTCCTTATGCTCAAGATCAATATCTCCGGAATGCTCCTTATGAAGGACGAGGTCAAGCTGGCAGGGGATTACCTTAAGGCAGGACTGCCTCTGGTCAAGAAATCTTCCAGCGATGGGGAGAAATATGTGTTCTACACCAATATGGCCCAGTACTCCTTTAAGAGCAAGGATCCCAACAAGTGCATCGATTATGCCAAGCAGGCTCTGAGCTTCAACCAGGAGGATCCTCTGGGTGTGACTGTGACAATGGCCAAAGCTTATGCAGACAAGGAAGATCCTATCAGTGCCCTCAAACTTATGAAGGAGCAATGGGCTCTCTCCAGCAGCAAGTTCTCCAACGAGGATATGGTGTATATGCTTTATCTGTTGGGAAACGAGCCTGACAACATAGACAACCTCTCCATAGTGGTGGCTATTGCAGATGAATTCCTTATCCGGCAGCCAAGCATCTCCGGCACCGGAATACAGCAGGCACAGGCCCTGGAGCAGGCCGGATATATGACCAGCGCCCTGATCGCCACCTTCTCCGAGATGGACAGGATGCGGTTCCTGAATAAGATCAAGGACGAAAATATCTATACTGCGCTGGATGAGGCAAAGAAGAATTTTGATGCAAGCTCTCCCCATGTTAAATTTCTGGATGGTTTCAGGGCTTATGTTGACGAGGACTTCGATGGAGCCTCTGCGATCTTTGATTCAATAACACCAGAAGTACCGCTCAACTACTTCTCGTATCTGCAGATGTCCTGTCGGGCGAACAGTTCCAAGACAAGCCCCGAGCTTGTAAATGCATTCGGTGCCCTTGAGGACAAGTTCCCCCTCTTCCAGGGATTTTACTATTACCTTTGGACATCTATCAGAAAGAACAACCTTCTTTCCAAGGAAGACCAGCCCCTTATGGAGCAGTGTATCCTCTCCAATCCCGGTTCCAGGTTCGGCATAGAGACCAAGAAAGCCCTTGGAAAGCTCTATGACCTTGAGGACGGCGAGAACATTATGCTGCCCGATGAGCTTACAGTTTATCTGATGCGGGTTAAGAACGGCGAGAAGCCCGAGGTGCTTGAGCCGGTAGCCAAGCTTCTGGAGATGAAGGACAATCCATTTAAAGACAATGCCAGCCTTATGATTCCAGAGCTCAAGAAGATTCCTGGCGTAGCAGACTGGCTTAATAAACGGCTGGGTATCTGACCATGATATGCGGAATGGACGAAGTGGGCCGTGGGCCGCTGGCTGGCCCTGTGGTGGCATCGGCCGTGGTATTGCCTCCAGACTTTCCGGTGGAGATTCTGGCCGATTCCAAAAAGCTGTCTGAGAAAAAGCGGCAAGAGGCCTACGAAATCATAATCCAGAAAGCAGTTTCCTATGGTACAGGCTGGGTCTGGCCAGAGGAGATTGATGAGATCAATATTCTTCAGGCATCTCTTCTTGCTATGAAGCGGGCCTGGCTCTCCATGTCTGTGCCTGTGCATCCCGACCGCATCCTTGTGGATGGCACCTTCACTCCTCCGATTGAGACCGATATCCCTATGGAGGCAATTATAAAAGGGGACGACAAGATTCACGAGATAATGGCTGCCTCTATTCTGGCCAAGGTGCAGCGTGACAAATGGATGGTGGAATATTCAAAGATTGATGGCCGGTATGGATTCGAGAAGCATAAAGGGTATCCTACCAAAGCCCACCGGGAGGCTGTGGCAAAGTATGGATTAAGCCCTATTCATCGGAAGAGTTTTCGGGTCTCTGTCTCTTGAAGACCTTGAAGGCTCTGTTCAGCTCCCGCATGAATTTTTCTATATCTTCCTCATATACCATGATGGAGTGACGTTCGAAGGAACCATCAGGCTTCTTGGTGCTCTCAACAAGGTTCAGGAAATGGCTTCCTGTCCTGTTCTCCTTCACATTGAAGAAATAAGTTCTCTTTTCAGTCTGAACCTGTGATGAAAAAATTTCTCCTCTGATAGCCATAATCTCTCCTTTAATCGAACTTTACTGTATTGGGTATGTTTGTTCAATAACTCTATTGACAATTTATTTTTGATTTTGTATAAAATATCTTGTTCGCGCCTGTGGTATAATGGCTATTACCTCAGCCCTCCAAGCTGATGATGTCGGTTCGATTCCGATCGGGCGCTTACCCCGTTGGGGTATCCTTACTTATGGCTCGGGTTTATACCCGGCTTTTTTTTTGCACCAGCATTTTCAGCTCTTCCATGGTGTCGCAGATATACTCCGGATTGACTGCCTCCAGTGTTGCTCTTGGCTGCCAGCCATAGGTCACGGCAATGGTGTGGGCTCCTGCCTTTCTCCCCTCTGTTATGTCCCCCATGGAATCGCCTATCATATAGGTGTCATCGGGATCTGCAGAAAGCTTTTCCATTATGTGAGCGATCTTTTCCGATTTGTTGCCAGGAGTGTCGGCTCCCACTATGTAATCGGGCAGTTCGGCAAGGCCTGCCATCTGGAGTCTCTTCTTTACAGTCCCTGAGCCGTTTGCAGTGTTTATGGCCAGGTATGCTCCTGATTCCTTCACCATCCTGAAAATATCTCCGATGCCGTCAAAAATCTTTGCCTTTATGGCATTGGCCTGAAGCATTGTCATAAGTTCGCCGGTGTAAAGATGTTTATCTTCTGCAGATACTCCTAAAAGCCCGAAAGCGGCCTCTGCAGTCACATGAGGCAGCTTCTCTATGGCCTCCTTGGTCAGCTCTCCGGGAAAACCATATTTCTTCTTAAGAGTGTTGAAGGCCTCGATGCACATATCAAGGGAGTCGGCAATAACTCCATCGTAATCAAAAATAAAAATTTTTTTTGCCATAATATATCCTATGTAGATTGAAATTTCTTGTATGAAAATATAACATTGTAAATTGATTTTAACAATCGGGAGAAAAAATGGAAAATAACAGAATCGTTGATTTCAGTAAGACATCGCTGCACGACATCTATGGTGAGAATTGTTTTAATGACGCAACCATGAGAGAGATGCTGCCAAAGGCAGTGTACAAAGAGCTCAAGGAAGTACAGCAGGGAAACAAGGAGTTGACCCTGGAGACAGCAAATGCAGTTGCCAGTGCCATGAAAAACTGGGCAGTATCAAAGGGCGCAACCCACTTTACCCACTGGTTCCAGCCCCTCAATGATCTTACAGCAGAAAAACACGATTCCTTCATTTCGCCCACAGAAGACGGAAAGGTTATCCTTGAATTCTCCGGGAAAGAGCTCATCAAGGGAGAATCCGATGCCTCATCCTTCCCATCCGGCGGTCTCAGGGCCACCTTCGAGGCAAGGGGATATACAGCATGGGACACCACATCTCCAGCCTTCCTTATGTCAGACAACACAGGTGTCACTCTGAACATTCCTACCGCATTCTTCTCATACACCGGTGAGTCTCTGGACAAGAAGGGACCTCTCCTCAAATCCATGAATGCCCTGGACAAGGCCAGCGTACGGCTTCTTCGCTCTATTGGGAATAAGACTGTAAAGAGAGTATCTGCCTCTGTGGGTCCTGAGCAGGAATACTTCCTGGTGGACCGCAAATATTACGACACAAGATCCGACCTGGTGCTCTGCAAGCGTACCCTCTACGGATCCATGCCTGGAAAGGGACAGGAACTGAACAGCCATTACTACGGCAACATCCAGCTTAAAGTCGCAGATTTCATGCGGGAGCTTAACTGCGAGCTGTGGAGGATGGGTATTCCTGCCAAGACCCAGCATAACGAGGTGGCTCCGAACCAGTTCGAGATAGCACCGATCTATTCCACAGTCAATGTGGCTACCGACCAGAACCAGCTGACTATGCTCATACTCCGCAAGGTGGCAAAGCGGCACGGCCTTGCAGTGCTCCTTAATGAAAAGCCTTTCGAGGGAGTGAACGGAAGCGGCAAGCACAACAACTGGTCTCTTACAACAGATGACGGAACCAACCTGATGGATCCGGGTGACGACCCTAAGTCCAACACCCAGTTCCTCCTGTTCCTCTGTGCTTTCATAAAGGCCTGTGACAAGTATTCAGGGCTGCTGCGGTTCTCTGCAAGCAATGCAGGCAACGACTACCGGCTGGGCGGTTCCGAGGCTCCACCAGCTGTCATCTCTGTCTATCTGGGCAGCGAGCTTGAGGAGATTCTTGAGAAGCTTTCCAAGCATGAGGACATAACCTCTGCCAAGGTGGGCAAGATTCAGTTCGGCGTAAACTCCCTCCCTACTGTGCTTAAGGATTCCACAGACCGCAACAGGACAAGCCCCATGGCATTCACCGGAAACAAGTTCGAGTTCCGTATGGTGGGTTCCTCTGCTTCCATCGCAAAGCCTAATACAGTTATCAACACAATTATGGCATCTGTGCTGGATGAGTTTGCCACAGAGCTTGAGAAATCCAAGAAGAAATCAGACACTATCCTTAAGCTGATCATCGACACATATAAAGCCCATAAGCGGGTGATCTTCAACGGAAACGGCTATTCCGATGAATGGAAAGCAGAGGCTGAGCGCCGGGGTCTGCCCAACATCACCAACAACGTGGATGCAATTGCAGAGATTCTTAAGCCTGAGGCAATCGAGGTCTTCGAGAGGATGAATGTCCTTACCCGCCAGGAGCTTGAGGCCCGCTATAATATCTACCTGCAGGTCTACAGCCGCCAGATAAAGATGGAGGCTACCGTAATGCTCCAGATGGCCCGCAAAGATATAGTTCCGGCAACGCTCAAGTATGTTCATGATGTTGCCGCCACAGTCAACGAGGTGAAGGAGTCTGGCGTCAAGTGTCCGCTCTCAAGGGAGGAGGAGATGATTGCCTCCATAATGGACAGCGTTGATAAGTTCATGCAGACCTGCCTGACCCTGGAGAAGGAGCTCAAGAATGCTCACGAGATTTCTGATCCGTTTGAGAAGGCATGCGCATACAGGGACAAGGTCTTCAAAACAATGAAGGTGCTCCGCTCCTACGGTGATGCTCTTGAGAGGGTAGTAGGAAAGACATACTGGCCATTTGCCACATACGAGGATCTCTTGTTCAATATTTGAACAACTTTAGAAGCAGGGGAGGATGACATCGTGATCTGCAGAACAATCCTTGATGCAATGGGAAACACACCTCTTATACAGCTGAACAGGATGGTCAGCGCCAACTCTGCCAGAGTGCTTGTGAAATTTGAAGGGCTCAATGTGGGCGGATCCATAAAGACCCGCACCGCCTGGAATATGATTCTGGATGCGGAGCGGCGCGGTATTGTGAACAAGGATACTGTCATCGTGGAGCCCACCAGCGGCAACCAGGGAATCGGCCTTGCCCTTGTGGGTGCGGTCCGTGGATACAAGACTGTCATCATCATGCCTGACTCTGTCAGCGAGGAGAGGCGTAAGATCATCCGCCATTACGGCGCAGAGGTAAGGCTTATACACGATGCCGGCGATATAGGCGCCTGTATGGAGGAATGCCTTAACACCGCTGTGCGGATGAGCCAGAAGAATCCTCACGTTTTTATTCCACAGCAGTTTGTGAACCCGGCCAACCCGGCAATTCAGCGGACTCAGACCGCCCAGGAGATCCTTGATCAGGTGGACGGTCCTATCCACGGCTTCTGCTCAGGCATCGGCACCGGCGGCACTATTTCTGGAATTGGAGAGCGGCTCAAGGAGGCCAACCCAGACATCACAATCTGGGCTGTGGAGCCCCAGAATGCGGCAATCCTGGCAGGCGGCAACATCGGAACACACCTGCAGATGGGAATAGGCGACGGCATTATCCCTGAGAATCTGAACCGCTCTATCTATGATGATATTTTCATTGTGACCGACGAGATGGCAATCCGGACATCACGGAACCTGGCCAGGAAAGAGGGAATCATGTGCGGAATCTCAAGTGGCACCAATGTTGCCGCTGCCCTGGAACTGGCAAAGAAGCTGGGTAAGGGCAAGACTGTGGTGACAGTGCTCCCTGACACAGCAGAGCGCTATTTCTCCACACCGCTGTTTGACAACGATCTTACTTTCTAAGTCCTAAAAGAATCACAGCACCGAAGGTCAGAAGAATGCCGATGGCTTTTATCATAGTCATAGGCTCTCCGTAAAGCCCGCATCCTACCAGTGTGCCTACAAGGGGCTCCACAGTCACCAGAATTGCTGCCTTGCCGGTCTCGATGCGGATCATTCCGTAGGTGTAGAAAAGGTAGGGGAGCACTGTGCAGAACAATGCGACTCCCACACCATAGAGCAGCAGCTGGGGCTGCATCATTCCGCCGCTCATACTGAGCCCCGAGAATGGGATTATGCTTAATCCGGAAAATAGAAATGTGTAGAAAGTTATGGTGAGCACATGGTATTTTTCAAGTGCATAACGGCTGAATATGGAATAGAGGGCATAACCCAGACCGGAGCCAAGCCCTATGATGAACCCTTTTGCTGTGATACCGCCACCATCCCTGCCAAGACCGGAAACCAAGATGCACCCGATGAATGTCATTATCAGCGCTGTAAGCTTGACTGCTGTGATCTTCTCCTTGAACAGTGCCCGGGAAAAGAGGATGACGAAGATGGGGGATGTGTAAAGCAGTATTACAGCCACCGATGCCCCCGATTCTATTATGGTCTGGAAATAGCACAGGGAGAAGAAGGTAAGGCTGATGACCTCGGTGCCTATGAACATCCAGATATCCTTAAGATTGAAGTGCAGCAGCTTTCTGTCTGTGATAAAAAGGTATGGCGCCATGATGACTGATGCTATGATGGCCCGGAGCTGAAGTATCTGGATCGGCGACAGATTGCCTGCATTCAGTCCCTTGATGAAGATGCTTATTATGCCCCACAGGACTCCTGCAGCTATTACTGACAGAGTGTACTTTGCCTTTCCCATATTGATATTTTTATGATTTTTCCCCCTTTTTGCAAGTAGGGATAAAAATGCCCCTTTTATTTTTATATAAAAGTTTATATGATACAAGAAAGCATACTACTGTATTTTCTCTGGAGGAAATCAATGAATAAAAAAGCAATTGCGGCAGTAGCCAACTCTATCCGTGCCCTTTCCATGGATATGATTCAGAAGGCAAAGTCAGGACACCCGGGACTCCCTATGGGATGTGCCGAGCTTGGCGCAGTTATTTTCGGTGAGGTTTTAAAGCACAATCCAAAAGACTCTAAATGGATTGACCGGGATAGGTTTGTTCTTTCCGCAGGACATGGTTCTGCACTCCTTTACAGCCTGCTGCATCTTTCCGGCTACGGTGTGTCACTTGATGATATCAAGAACTTCCGGCAGCTGGGCTCAAACACTCCAGGACATCCTGAGTATGGTATGACCGACGGCGTGGAGACCACCACAGGTCCTCTTGGCGCAGGATTCACAAATGCAGTTGGTATGGCAATTGCCGAGGCTATGCTGGCAGAGAGATTCAATACAAAACAGCACAAGATCATCGACCATTACACCTATGTTCTTTCCGGCGACGGCTGTATGATGGAAGGCCTTACATCCGAAGCTGCATCCCTGGCCGGCAACTTGGGCCTGGGCAAGCTCATCGTATTCTATGATGACAACGGAATCACAATCGAAGGCTCCACAAAATTGGCATTCACCGAGGATGTAAAGGCACGTTTTGCCGCATACAACTGGCAGGTGCTCTCCGGCGATGCATACGATGTCGAGGGTATCCTCAAGCTGGTTGCCCAGGCAAAGAAAGATACAAAGAGACCTACACTCATCTCCCTCAAGTCTGTAATCGGAAAGGGTGCTCCGAACCTGGCAGGAAGCCATAAGGTTCACGGTGCTCCCCTTGGTGATGAAGAGGTTCTTGCAGCCCGGAAGGCATTGGGAATTCCGGCAGATAAATCTTTCTATATCTTCCCGGAGGCCAAGGAGTACTTCAAGGAGAAAGCCAAAGGCTGGAAGAAGGATTATGACAGCTGGAGCAAGACTTTCGATGCATGGAAGAAAGCAAATCCGGAACTTGTGAAAGAATGGTGCGCATTCATGATGAACGGCACATTCGAAGATATCAAGCTGCCTAAGTTCAATGTGGGGGACAAGATTGCAACCCGCAGTGCCAGCGGAAAGACCCTGGTAAGCCTTTGCGCCGCATTCCCTAACTTGGTGGGCGGCTCTGCAGACCTGGCTCCATCCAACAATACAGTGGTGCCGGACAACGGCGATTTCTCCAAGGAGAACAGAAAGGGCAGGACACTCCACTTCGGTATCCGTGAACACGCAATGGGCGGTATCGCAAACGGCCTTATCCTTCACGGCGGCCTCCGCTCCTACTGTGCCACATTCATGTCCTTTGCCGACTACCTGCGGCCTACAGTGCGCCTTGCAGCTATCATGAAGATTCCGACAATCTTCATCCTTACACATGACTCAATATATGTTGGCGAGGATGGCCCGACCCATCAGCCAGTGGAGCAGCTTGAGTCCCTGCGCGTGATTCCAAATACACAGGTTATCCGCCCGGGCGATGCACAGGAGACAGAGATTGCATGGCTTATGGCTCTTGGGGCACAGGACAAGCCTACCTGCATGGCATTCACACGGCAGAACATCACAGTTTATCCAAAGGATGACAAGCAGTGGAAGAAGAATATGCGCAAGGGTGCTTATATTGTCAAGGATTGCAAAGGGACACCGGATGTGGTTGTTGTCGCAACCGGTTCCGAGGTTTCCCTTGCTGTGGAGGCTGCCGCAAAGACAAAGAAGAAGGTGCGGGTTGTCTCCATGCCTTGCCGCGAGCTGTTCGAGGCTCAGAGCGATGCTTTCAAGAACAGGATTCTTCCAAAGGGAGTGCGGGTAGTTGTTGCAGAGTGCGGTGTGCCGACCGGCTGGAAGGGCTATGCAGAGGACAAGGATATCCTTGCTGTCACCACCTTCGGCGAGTCCGGTAAGTATGCAGATGTAGCAGCTAAGTTCGGATTCACTGCCGACAACCTGGTGAAGATCATCAAGAGAAAATAACAGAGGGGACTCAGTGACATTTCCAAGTGAAGTCAAAGAATTTGCCAGTATCGTATTCCGTGCCGGATATGAGATTTATCTGGTGGGGGGAGCAGTACGCAACTTGAAGCGGGGACTTCCTCCCGATGATTACGACTTCACCACTAATGCCACACCTCAGCAGATAACTGCAATTTTCCATAAGGTTATCCCCACCGGCATCGAGCACGGAACTGTAACTGTGCTCTTCAAGGGCAATTCCTTCGAAGTCACCACATACAGGATGGATGGCAAGTACTCGAATTCACGTCATCCTGACAGCATCACATACTGCACCGATATCTACGAGGATCTTAAGCGTCGTGACTTCACAATCAACGCCATGGCAATCGATGTCAGGAACGGCAATATCATCGATGCCCACGGCGGTATGGAAGATCTTAAGAAGGGTATTATACGGGCCATCGGGAACCCGGACGAGCGTTTTGCCGAGGATGGCCTCCGCATCTTGAGAGCCTGCCGTTTTGCGGCACAGCTTGAATTTGAGATTGAGCCCGTGACACTTCAGGGAATGCTCCACAACCGTGACCACCTGAAAAATATCTCAAAAGAAAGGATAAGGGACGAGCTCCTGAAGACCATGTCAGCCAGTCATCCTTCCATAGCATTCCTCTATATGCAGAAGACAGAGATCCTGGAGTATGTTCTGCCCGAGCTTCTTGAGGGAGTGGGGGTTGAGCAGCGGGACAGGCATCAGTTTGATGTGTTCCATCACGCTATCTATTCCTGCGATTTCATGGAGAAGGATCCGGTGCTCCGTATGGCGGCGCTGCTCCACGATATAGGCAAGCCGCGCTGCTTCAAGGTCCGGGATGGAATCAATACCTTCTATGGCCACGAGAATGTGGGAGAGGAGATGGCCCACGATATCCTGCGCCGGCTCAAGTTCTCCAAGGCAGATGAAAACAGAATATGCCACCTGATAAAGAACCACATGTTCCACTATACCGAAAACTGGACAGATGGTGCAGTGCGGCGGTTCATAGCACGTGTGGGACTTGAGAATATGTCTGATCTTTTCAAGCTGCGTTTTGCAGACCGGGCCGGTGCCATCGGGGACAAGACCTATGCCTGCACTCCTGAGGATATTGCCCTGTCCCGACGTGTAGATGCAATTGCCAAGGAGACCCCGGCCCTTACTCTCAAGGACTTGGCTGTCAACGGCAATATGCTGGTGAAAGAATGTGGAATACCTAAAGGACCTTCTCTTGGGTTGGTCCTGAATTATCTTCTTGAGGCAGTGATGGACGACCCTGCCATGAACACAAGAGAGGCACTTCTCAATCTGGGAAAAAATTTCTACGAATACAGGCTGCAGAGTAAATAAGTATGAAAATTGTAACTGTCGGAACAGTCTATGTAGATATCAAGGGGTATCCTGATGGAGAATATTTCCCTACAGGCAGGAATGCAGGGGATATAAAGTATTTCCATGGAGGCGTTGCAAGAAACATTGCCGAGGATGTGGCTAAGCTGGGTGAGGATTCTGTACTTGTAAGCCTGGTGGATAAAAGCGGTGTTGCCTCAGATGTGGTCAGACATCTTGAAGATGTCAATGTTAAGACCGGCTATGTGAAATCGACAGAAAATGGTATGGGCACCTGGATGGCTGTCTTTGATGGCCGTGGAGAACTGTGTGCAAGTATTTCAAGACGTCCCGACCTTCTGCCTATCTGCGACATTCTTAGGTCAAATGAGGAACAGATTTTTAAAGAGGCTGCCGGAATTCTTCTGGAGATAGATATAGATGAGCCTATTGTTGACATCACAATGAGCCTGGCAGAGAAATATGGCATTCCAGTCTATGCTGTCATCTCCAACATGACTATTGCTAAAGAGCGCATCGATTATATCAGAAGGACAACCTGTTTTTTCTGCAACCGGCTGGAAGCTGAGATTTTCTTCGAAAAAAAGACAGAAGGCTTGTCGCCACAGGGAATGCTTGACCTGCTTAAGTCAGAGCTTGAAAGGATAGGCATGAAAGCCATGGTTGTCACAATGGATTCAGAAGGAGCTGTCTATGCCGCTGCAGATGGAGAGGCAGGACATTGCCCTGCGCAGCCGATCACTGTGGTGGATACAACAGGAGCAGGAGATGCTTTCTTTGCAGGAACTTCTGTGGGACTTCTCCGCCGGTTGTCTATTGCAGATGCTTGTAAGCTGGGTACAAAAGCTGCCGCCAGTGTCTTGAGCACAAAAGAAAATGTTCTTTAGTCTATCTGGTGCAGATGGGAAGGATCAGCCAGCACATTCTCGTACAGGGATTTATATTTATCACCAAACAGTTTCAAGGTGTGACGCCTGAGTATAAGCTCCCGTCCCTTCTGCCCCATATCCCACAGCTGTTTTATATCAACTTTCTTAAGGATGTCGTATAGTTCGTCAGCCATACCTGGAGTAAAGAGGAAACCCGTCTCGCCGTCGGTGACAGTTTCAGGATTACCGCCGCACCGGGATGCAATCAGAGGCGTGCCGCTGGCCATAGTCTCCAGAGGAATGTAGGAGAAAGCCTCATCCCACCGCACCGGGAGCACAGTCACATCAGAGTTGGCATAGAACTGGCTTACTTCCTGGGGGCTCTTGAGGAAACCCACCCAGTTTATGCATGGATCCCCTTCGGTCTTCTTCATCAAGATCGGTTTCAAGGTGCCGTTGCCGATTATGTTGAGCCGCACCTTGCGCTCCAGGGAAAGACGCCGTACCACGTCAATCAGCATATCAATTCCTTTTTCCAAAGTGATCTGTCCTACAAAGGTGATCTCCAGAGTATCGTGGGGGGTATATTCCACAGGTTTGAAAATATCGGGGTTCACTCCGGCGTAGAGCAGTATAATGCGGTCTTTAGGAATGCCGCCGATTTCTTCCAGCTGTTTCTTTACAAATTTACTGATAGCCACATAGCAGGTTGCATTCTTGAAGTTCCGTTTGGTTATATTGAAAAAACCATTCATAAATTTGTCTACCATGTATTTCTTGGAACCTACAGACATATGGAAGGTGCAGATCAATGGTACATCAAGCTCCTGGCGGAACCGCTCGATTGAGAAATCCAATCTTCCTGATGGGTGATGGTGATGGATGATGTCGGGCTGGAATTCCTTAAGCCGCTCCAGCACTTCGTCCGGATGCTTTGCCCACGGAATTATGCCGCCGATAAGCCAGGAATCTGGCTCATACACAGGAATGGCCTGCTTTGTCCACTTTGCCTCGCTGACCACCAGAGTCTCCTGGTTGATCTGCTCAAAATATCTATATATGTTCAGGGCATAGGAGGCAATGCCTCTGATACCGCTGTGAATATGTGCAACTTTCATATTGCTATAAGGATAGCCTTAAAAAGGGGAGTTGTCAACGTTGGGGCTTCCTTCTGTAAAACTTTACAACAGAAACAATTTCAAAATTTTTTTAAAAATTTTTCAAAAAGTCAAATCAAAAACAACTTTTTTGCAGTTAAAACAGTCGGAGGTGTTTTATGAAAAAGTCTGTTTTTGTGGTTTTGATTTTTGCCTGGTGTTCCTGCTTTGCCGCAGGGCAGAATAATGAGCTTTTCCGACGGGCTATGTCAGAACAGAACGAGAACCGGTGGCACGAGATATCTGACCGGTTTGGGAAAAAGGACTCAGAGGATTGGGACAGGATGTATTCCTCCTGGCTGTGGAGACAGATAGAAGCCAGGATAGTGTCTCCCGATATCCAGCGGTTCTCCGATCAGCTGTCGGAACAGGCAGTCAGTCTGACCCGCGGGACAGCAGGGCAGGATGATATGTCTGGTATCCTTGCCAACTGGAAGGCTTCAGGAGAGTCTTCACTCCAGAATCTTTATCAGAGATGGGAAGAGGCCGCAAGTGCAGTCTATGCACAGATGGCTGCATCGTTGCCAGATGCTGCCCAGACCCGGGTGGCCGAATTTTTTGCAGATTATAAGAGCAGAGTGCACAAGGAATTGGAGACTTTGTTTCTGGCAGGGGAGAGGAGATTGTTGGCTTCCCAGCTCCGGGTAGAAAATGCTGGTTCCAATGATGAGAAGACCGGGAAAAAGAAAATGGAGGATATGTTTGAAGAAATTGCATCTGCGTCAGATACCAGCCTGCAGGAGCTTCAGGAAACATGGGACAGTACATTTGACTCCGGAATGTCTCAATGGAATGCATATTCAACCCAGACCCTCGGCTCTAATATTGACTGGAACAGATTGACATCTTCTCAGAGCCTGGAAGAAGAATCGGCTCTGAGCAATGCTATGGCCGAGTTTGCAGAGAGCAGAAACAGCTGGTTTGCGGAGCTTGATTCTGTTATCCAGACAGGAAAGACAATCCTGGACGGCAGAGCCTCTTCTTTCTTCAATGAGATGGAAGAGACCTTGGAGCAGACCCGCTTGGCTTTTGACCAGAATGCTCAGCTGCTTCAGACCCGGATGGACGCGGTGTTTGCACAGTTCAATACTGTCAAAGGAGTAAAAGAGCAGGCAGCATCTAACCGGCAGAGCTGCCTGAATGAGAAAACCCGTCTTGAGAATTATAAGGCAGAGCTTCAGGCCAGTGTCAGCAGCTGTAATAATTCTATCTCAAACTTAAATAAAAAAATAAAGAGCAATCAGGAAAGTATTGAGTTCTATCAGAAACGTATCAGGACGCTTTATGCCTTTATGAGTGAAAGCAATGAATATGATAATGAGTATGAGATCAGCCAGTGCAGCAAGAAGATTGCTGCCTGTCAGGCAGAGATACAGAGCTGGGAGGCAGAGAAAATCCGTCTTGCCAATCAGAAGAATGCTTTGAACAGTCTGATCACTCAGCAGAATGAGAAAATAACGGCCTATACTCAGCAGGCAGCTTTCTGGGCTGATGCTGTTTCCAGATGCAATGCCAGGGAGGCGGAGATACGGCAGAGCATGTCTGGCATAGAGAGCGAGATACGGGGCGCAGGATGGCCCGACAGTGCAGATATGCAGCTTTATCAGCTTAAGGCAGAGGTGGATTCTCTTGTCCTTAATGCTGAGATAGCCAGGAAGGTATATGAGTTTGCCCTTGATATCAGCTCTGGAAATGCTGTCAGAGAAGAGATATATGATGCATATGGCGAGGCCGAGAAGACAATGGCCGATGCAGATAAGGCCTATAAAGATTCAGTTGCTTCTTTAAAGGAGCTGGCAGATAAGCTGAATGATGAAAAGAATTTTGATCAGGATACATATCAGAACCTGACCGATGAATACAGCAGAAAATCGGAAGAGAGCAAGGCCCTTTATGAGCAGTATGCCGGAGCGGTCATGAACTTCAAGCTTCAGGATAGAAAGAGGGAATACATACTTTCTCCGGACAGCACTCCAGAGGATGCTCTTAAATCCTTGAATGAAGCAGAAAAAGCTTTGGCAGAGGCAACAGAAAAATATGATAAAGCTGTTCTGCTGGCACAGCAGAATGCTGTATCTCCGGATGGAGGCCAGGACGCAGATTTAGTTCAGTCTGTTCTCTATCTCAACAAGGCTGCAGAGACTGCGGAAGCAAAGGCCGAGGATCTGTATGCCCAGTCTGCCATGGCTGGACAGAATGCAGAACGTAGACTTGCAGACCAGCTGTTCAAGGATGGGGGGAGCATAGCTTTTGAATTTGTTCAAAAAATGAACAATTCTCTGCTTCGGGAATTCTCCCTGGCTTATTACTGGCGGAGCCTGCACAATTCCGGGTTCAAGAACATAGATGTGGCAATATACAGCGACCAGAACTTCCAGAAGCTTAAAAGCTACGGTTATGCATTCAGTCATCCGGAGGATTACACATCAGCCCAGGCCCAGGCTGCTTACAATGAAATAGCAGGTGATCCTGAGAAATTAAGGCTATATACCTATTTCGAAGACTCGATAAACAACGGCAGTGCTCAGTTTGATATCGCTTTTATAGGAAAGGATGTGAGCGATGTTGCCCACGATTACCTGTGGGATGTGTCAAAGGAGAAAGAAGAGAATTACGAGAAGAATCACGCTATTTATAATTTATTCACCCGTAAATCCAAGAAAATGAAAAGCATGCGCAAGGCTATGGCTGATATAGATGGAAATAAGGAGCGTTCTGATATTATGGAGGCTGTCAGCTATATCAAGGGCGAACTGGAGTCAAAGGACAAATATGAGGCTCTTGCGGCTATGACCTTGGACGAGGAGACAAGTTACAGCTTTGATGAGTTTATTTCAAAGTGCAGGGAATGTACGGGGCTGGCTTTAGCCGATGAGACTGTGCTGGAAAAATATTTCAATCAGCTGGACTCGGCCGAGAGGAAAGGTTTTTTATCCCTCCTTTCAAATCTTTCATCCCTGATTATGAATGAGAATATCTGCATAAGCTTGGGGCAGCTGGATGGACTTGATGATTATTGCAGCTCCTCAAATCGTCTTATGATAATGAAGCTGACTGGAATTGAGCTTATGAGCAGCTACCAGGAGATGGCAGAGTATTCTGTTGGAAAAATGGCGGACAATCTGAAAATGACATATAAAGAGTTGTCAGATGATGCTGCCTCCTGGGATGTTATGACCGAGAACCTTCTGGCCCTTGCTGCAGATAAATGGGAAGGTATGCTTGAGAAAATCAGGACCGGGATGAAGAGCAGGATTCAGCTTGAGACTTTGAAGTCTGCATCTGCAGAGGAAGGCTTTATAGAGGATGTCCTTAAGCACAGCACTTATCTTGTGGCACTTCAGATGTCGACAGCTGTAGATGATCTGGAGAATCAGATGCTATCTCATATCGAGAAGGCAAACCAGACTGCAGATAAAAGGATAACAGATCTGCTGGAGGGGAAAGGGTATGTCAGACATGGTGCCAAATTTAAGCGCAAGGTGATAATCGGCGAAAGCCTTCTGGGGGGTATCGAGCATGAGAATCAAAGTATAGAGGGGTACCGGTGGTTCAGCGCTCCAGTCTTCAATTTAGGAGTTGATCTCTCCCCCTCTTGCATAGAAGGACTTGATCTGGTGCAGCTTGCGGCTCTGATTGAGAAGGCTGAGACTGCCATAGACAGGTATAGGATGGTGGTGTTCGGAAAGAGCGACAGCCAGGAGGCTGCATCTTGGAGCGGCTTTGATCAGGATATGCTTGCATATATGAGACAGGCGGAGGAAGGGTTCCGTGGATCTGCCCAGTATTCAGATTACTCTGGTGTAAAGGGCCTTTTTGCTATGCACATAGGTTATGTACCTGTCATGTCCAGTTCAGATCCGGAGAAAGTTGTGAAGAAAGGATATGGTGAATATGGACGTATCTTTGAGCTTTTCTATAAGAACGAAGGAAGGCTGGGCAGAGGGCTGGCAGCCATTGATGTTCCGTTCTATATGCAGACACTGTGGGATGAGGACAGCGACAATGACGGCAAGAGCGACAATATGCTTTTTGCTGTTCCGACTATCAGGCAGGGCGGTCAGATTGTCTGCAATATATTCAGCTCTATAAATCCGGCACTGGGTATGATGGTGACAGCTTTTGACAGCACCACATTTGAAGGCTTGGATATGATTTTTGCAGGGAAAAGCCTGGAGGATGCAGTCAAGGATGTGAACAAAAGGATGGCACTGGCCGCCTCCAGCTGGGGAACCAGCTCTCTGGCCCATGCGGCCCAGCCGGCACAGTCTGCCGCCACCGGCACCAGGCTGATCCAGGCTGCCGCAGTTTCTGCAGGAAAGGGATATGCGGACCAGGTTGCGGCTTCTGCTGTTGATGGCAGCTCCTTTGACAAAGCTCTGGAACCCGGTGCGAAAAAGACTTTGGGCAGCCTGGTGCGGAACTGGATAAGCGGCAGACTGTCGGGCTTCCTGGGGGAAGACCAGCTTGCAGCCCAGCAGGTTGCAAGCTTTGCCGGCGTCCTGACCGATGCCGGGTATGATCTTGCCACCACAGGAAAGGCTAAATTCAATGTGCTTAAGATCAACGACCATATTGGAATCCTTGAGATGAATATAGGTGGAGATGACCCTATTTTCGAGATAGGATCAGGAGGTTATGACATAAGTAAAAAAACTGTTGAGTCTGCCATCGCATCATCCTATATTCTGAAGGAGGACAACAGAATAAGACACGGCTCCGATTTCTCCAGAGATAACAAGATAACAATGCGGGCTCTTTTCTCCGAGGGTAAAATCCAGGATCAGATAGGACACTTGTATAACCTGCTCCTTGATGATGGAGCGGCTGTGGAATATGGAGAGCTTGGGGATGCCTTTGCATACACCTCAACAGATGATCATGGTATAAAAAATATCGTCCTTAACCTCATCCCATCCGGCTCAGTATCAGACCAGCTTAAAGCTGCTGTTGTCCTTGCTCACGAGGCATTCCGCAATGGAAAGGATGACGGCATTCTCCAGATTCTGGAGACAGCAGATGCAGTCATAGGGCATGCGAAGATGGCTTACGATATTGTCTCTTCCGGCTTCAAGTATCCTGATATCACTCTTATCAAAAACGAAGTGGAATCATTGATAGGGGGCAACATAACAGACCTGCTTGTGAATGCATTGGTCAACTACGCTTCCAGCGGTGATTTCTGGCGGATTATAGGAGATGACAAGGTGGTATGGGACGGCCATCTGAATCTATATCAGGAGGATGGGGATCTTCTTTACAACTATCAGAAATTGAGAGAGACATTGCAGGCTGGTTTGGCGTCTGTTGTTGAAGTCCCTCAGGAAAGGCTTTCTGAGATTGTATGGAAAAACTCTCTTCTTGAAATGATAGGAGTAAAAGCAGATGGCACCTATACTTCAAAGGCGGCAGAGGCTCTCCTTTCTGATGGTTATATGAGCTATGACGAGGCAGTTGATTCCCTTTGCGGCACTGCAGGCAAAACCTTTGCAGTTCCAGATATATTCCAGCATTACAGCGCCCGGATTGTGGCCAATGATACAGCTCTGCTTGAGAAGTATTTTGCCGACTCTGATATGCTTAAGAAGTGGAGCAACCAGAATGAGCCTGTGCAGTATCTGAATGGGGCAAGGGCAACTCTGCTCCCCGACAGCAAGTCAATCTTCCACATGGCTCCGGAAGACAAAGCTACCTACAAATGGGTTTTTGATGATGGCAGGGAACTGGTGATCGGCGAAAGGCAGGATGGTACAAGATATGTGCAGACCGACGACCGTTACATTGGAACCTACAACCTGGCAAACCCAGACAACCCTGTGGAGCACGCAGTCAAGGATGTTTTCCCCTATGCTGTTTTCGGCAACACTCCGGATGACCGCTCTCTTGCGAATTTCCTTATTTCTATGTAAAATTGAAGAGAAGGTGACCTATGAAGATACAAGAGAAAGGCGTTGTAGTTTCCAACATTGAAGCAGCCAGGAACCTCCACTTTTTAGAGGTCCGTGTACCAGAAATCACAGCACAGATTGTGCCTGGCAATTTTGTCAGTCTGCTTCCTCCTGCCTCTTCCGGAGTCTTCCTCCGACGTCCCTTCTCTGTTGCCGGAGTGCACGACGGGACTTTGCAGCTTGTGATCCGTGATATCGGTAAAGGAACTCATGCAATAACTTCTCTGAAAAAGGATGACACCATAGAGGTGCTTGGTTCCTTAGGAAACAGTTATCCCACCTTTGAGCCGGACAAAAAGCTGTGGCTTTTGGGGGGCGGCACCGGCATTGCATCTCTTCTGTTTTTGCATAGCATTCATAATAATCCAAAAGATAGAATTCTGTGGGGTGGAAAGTGTTCCTGTGAACTGCCCGAACCCACTGTGCTCCCTTCCGGATGCACTCTGGCCACCGATGACGGCTCCTGCGGGGAGTGCGGAAATGTGGTGGAGGTGGCCCGGCGCTGGCTTAAGACTGATAAGCCTGATTATATTGCCGCCTGCGGTCCTAAGGGGCTTTTGAAGGGTGTGCAGCAGCTTGCTGCTGAATACAGTATTCCGGCCTGGATATCCTGCGAGGAGTTCATGGCCTGCGGTATGGGAGCCTGCGCCGGATGTGCGGTGCCGCTGGCTGCGGGGGGCTATGCCCGGGTTTGTGCCGACGGCCCCATATTCAAGGCAGAGGAGGTGCTGTTATGAGTCTTTCCACAAAAGTAGGCAGCTTTGAGCTTGCCAATCCTTTTATTGCAGCCAGCGGCACCTACGGTTACGGCACCGAGTATGGCGACCTTTCTCCTGCAAGGGAGTGGGGTGCAGTCATCCTCAAGTCTGTATCCAGGAACCCCCGGCCAGGCAATTTGCCGCCCCGGTGCTGCGAAGTTGACAGCGGCATGATCAACTCCATCGGCCTTGCCAATGTGGGGCTTGAGAAATATATGGCTGAAAAGCTCCCGGCCTTTGCCGCTGCAAACCCAGATGCAGTCTGCATAGCCAGCCTGGCAGGGGAGACTCTGGATGAGTTCCTCTGCTTGGCTGAAAAGCTTACAGAAGTCAAAACCATAAAAGCTTTCGAGCTCAACATCTCCTGCCCAAATGTGGCCAAAGGTGGAATGCACTTTGGCGCAGACTGCAGTGCATCCCGGCAGCTGGTGACAGAGATGAAGAAGATAAGCAGTGTGCCGGTGTGGGTAAAGGTTACCCCATCCACCACCGACCCTGTGGGGGTGGCCTCTGTCTGTGCCGAAGCAGGGGCTGATGCAGTGGTTGCCACCAACACAATTCCTGCCATGAAAATCGATATCACAAGGTGCCGCCCGGTGCTGGGCAACAAAACCGGCGGCCTGTCTGGCCCTGCCATGTTCCCCGCATCACTGCGCATAGCATACATGATCCACCGGGCTCTGCCCGATCTTCCCCTTGTAGGCTGCGGCGGTGTGGACTGCGGGGAAAAGGCAGTCCAGTACATCCTTGCAGGATGCAGTGCCGTCGAGATCGGCACTGCCACATTCCGCCGGCCCGACACCCTGGCAGAAGTTAAGCAGTTCCTTTCTGAATATATGGATAGGATGGGCTTCAAGACTATCGAGGACTTCAGGGGGCTGGCTTCCCGCACTTAAGGCTTTTGCTTTTTGCTTGCGCCGTAATCATTTTTACTGTATCATTACAACTGGAGGCAATCTGTGGATAAACTTATAACTCTTCTTAAAGAATCAAAGCACTGCGTTGTGTTCACCGGCGCCGGAGTCTCTACCCTGGCTGGAATCAAGGATTTCAGGGGCAAGGACGGTCTGTATAAGACAGCTGGCGAGGATGCAGAGAAAATTTTCGATATCGACTATTTCCACAAGAAGCCTTCTTTCTACTACAAGGCTGCCAAGGATTTCATATACAACCTGGACCAGAAGGAGCCTGCCATTGTCCACACCGAGCTGGCAAGGCTTGAGAAGATGGGGATTGTGAAAGCAGTCATCACCCAGAATATAGACCTGCTGCACCAGAAGGCCGGTTCCAAGAAAGTGATAGAAGTCCATGGATCTCCGGAGATCCATCGCTGCCTTGCCTGTGGGAAGATTTATAAGTTTGACGAGATTGCCAAGATTGTCCAGGATGGCAAGGTGCCTCAGTGCAGCTGCGGAGGTATAATCAAGCCGGATATCACATTCTTCGGGGAATCCTTGCCGGCACTGGCGGTGGAGGAGGCGATATCAGAGGCATCCAAGGCCGACCTCATGCTGATTCTGGGCTCCACCCTGGTGGTTTATCCGGCAGCCTCATTCCCTCTGTACACTGCACGGAATGGCGGAAAGCTGGTGATTGTGAACAACATGGAGACACCGCTGGATTACATGGCGGCTGCCAAGTATGACGACCTGGAGAAGGTCTTCACCTATATTTCTGAACATCTGAAGTGATATGGATACATATAAGCGCATCTATGTACTAGGTTCCGGTTTCTCAAAATCCATCTCGAAGGATATGCCTGCAATGAGCGGTCTTTCCCAGGAGCTCAGGATGGCAGAAGATGACAAATACCCTGAGCTTATGGAATTCATGAGAACCCTGAATGAAAAGACCAACGGCAGCAGAGAGTTTACCTCCCTTGAGGCAGTATGCTCCCTGATTCTGGGGCGTGATATATTCTACAACAGCTCTGTCTACCTTCATTACCAGATTCTCCAGAATCAGCTGGTGCACTGGCTTTATGAAAAGATAGACAAGGCGGCCAAGGCAGTGGATCCTGAGAAGGAGGAGGGGCTCAAGCGGTTCATCCTGCAGTGTGTGCAGCCCAAGGATGGCAAGAAGTCTCTGGTCATAACTTTCAACTACGACCTTCTGATTGAACGGCTCTTTGCCAGCGTTAAGGATTTTCCATGCAGGCTGGATTATATTGTCAGGCTCAACAGCTATTTTGACGAGAGGAGACCCTCGGCAAGCAAGCATATTTTCCCGTATCTCAAGCTGCATGGCTCCTTCAACTGGTTCCGATCGCCGGGCAGCATTATCTGCGACACCAACAATGTGTATCTCCTGGACGAGGATGGATACAGCCGCAACCTGGTGCACCATAATGATATTCCTGTATTTGTCCCTATGACATTCTCAAAGCAGAGCTATCTGGGTGGAAGCTTCTTCAATGTGCTTTGGAACATTGCCCAGCGTTATCTGGAGATGGCAGAGGAGATTACTTTCATAGGATATGGATTCCCTCTTACTGATCTTATAAATTTGGCTTTCTTCTTGAACTATAAGGATAAGATAAAGCATGTGGTGATAATGGGAGAGGAAGAGCGCAAAAAAGCCCGCCTCGAGGCTCTCTTCGGAAAAGAGAGAATTATAGACCAGGATGCAGTGGACTATCTTTCCCAGATTTCCTGATTTATAAAATCACCCATATAAATTGCAAGATTCTTATTTGATGCGGCGTTGAAGTGGATGCCGTCCGTGCCGTCGCATGTGGCATATTTGCCAGCTTCTATAAAGGTGCATCCTTTTTTCTCGGCCACCTCTTTTATGGCTCCTGCCAGCCGCTGAGATTTATTCACCTGGCTCTCAAAGAATGATGCAAAAAGATTGTCCTCGTCACACTTGGTGGAGATAGGAACTGCAGAGGCCAGAAACACCCGGGCATCAGGATTTGTCGCCCACACGATGTCGGCCATATCCCCCATCCCTTCAGCTATCCTGTTTATGGAGATATCTGGTACTGCCATTATATCGTTGTTACCTAGAAGTATTATTACTCCATCAAATTTTTCCTGTCCTACAGCTCTTTCCAAGGATTGCTTCCCGTTGGTGGGACTTCTCATGGGGAGGTAGTTCATCACAGTGCGGCCGTTCACACCGTTCTCGGTTATATCGAAGCAATCTGGAATATATTTTTTTACCACACAGGGCCATCGGGTCTCCTCATCCAGTCTGCTGCCGTCATGCCAGTCATAGCCCCAGGTGCTGGAACTGCCGAAGCAGAGTATTTTTTTCTTCTTATCAAAGATCTGAAGCCGGCTCTCCCTCATATTATCGCCGTCAAAGGTGAAGTAGCCCGAGAAACATTTGCCGTCCAGGAGAGCGGGAATCCAAAGCTTGTCATCCTCCCACATCTGGGCGTAAGGCATTTTATTAACCGGGCACCAGAAAGGGTCAGCCTCATCGCAGGACTTCAGCTCACCGAAGAATTCATCTGCATAGAATACATAGCCTTTGAGGTCAAGGCCATCGGTGAATGGAAAGTCCAACACACCTTTCAAGACAGGATTCACCGGAATGATGCCGGTTTCCTCCATGCACTCCCGCACTGCAGCCTGAACCGGTGTCTCTCCCGGCTCAATATGACCCCCCGGAGCATTCACCTTGCCGGCGCCATGCCCAGTCTTCTTGTGGATAAGCAGGATTTCATCTCCCGACCGTATATATGTGATGACAGCCCGTTCTTCCATATGGATATTATATAAGAATAATAATTTATTTAAAAGTTACTTAATAAAAACATCAATTATGTCTTTTTATTACATTGATTATATCTAAAATGAAATCTAACTGATTATCACTTGAGGTATTAATTATTCTTTTTAAGTTTTCTTTCTTTTCTGAAGGGATTTGACTTTCTTCTATTCCAAAATCATTAAAAGAAAGATGTAATATGGATATAAGCTTAAAAAAGTTATCTAAAGAGGGATAATTTTTCCCTGTTTCAATTTTGCTTAGGTGTTTTTCGCTGATTCCAACTAGTTCTGCCAGTTGGGCTTGTTTAAGGCCATTTTCTTTTCTTGCATTTTTGAGGATTTGTCCAATGTATTTTTTATCAACTTCCACCATATAAATATATTTATTACTTTTTTATAAAATAAATTATAAATAACTATTAATAAACAACATATCTATTGACTATTTATAAAATAATCATATGTATTGACTTTCCGAGGTAGGGCGGTTAGTATATAAAGTAATCATCTATATAACTTATTTTATAGATGGGTTATATAGATAACTTTTTAAAGGAGAAAACTATGCTCGGTATTTTAATGGTTGTACAGCATTCTGTTGTCGGAATGGCTGGTTGCGGCAGGTCTTTTGATATTGACTGTGGAATTAGTTCAAGAATGGGTTGAGGTGTTTGAATTTTTAAAATTTGACAGTTTCAAGGTGTTTAATGATCATGCCTTGGGGAAAATCTTTTTCCCCAAGGGCTTGAATTATTATGAAAATTTATCCACATATGTTTCGATTAAGCATGGTCGTTCCTGTGCAATAAAAGTTAGTGATTTTGAATGGATATTAGTTAAAGGTGGCGGCTGGAACTATGGTGGTTGCTTAGTTTATCGTTCAACAAAAGATAAAGAGTTGATTTTTGGTCTTTTTGGGAAGACTGATGCAATTCGGGAATATGAAGTAAGCAAAAAAATTGAGGAAATAGCAAATGAATTCCCTCAAGTACTATATTATAAAATATTTTCAGATTATAAACTTCCCTCCCAGTATGATTTTCTAAAAACAATCAAATATAATGATTTAAAGCCGGTAGAACCGTGTTTGCTCTACACAAAGGTTAAATCACCATTTAGAATAGCAGATTTGCAATTCTATTCTGACTCTATAAAAAATGAAATAATCAGAATAAGTTGTGAATATTGGAATATAGGTATAAATGATTATTTAGAATATTTCTGTAAAAAACTTGCAAATCATGTTTCATTAATGCATAAAAATGGTTTTATAAATGATTCCTTAGAATATTCAAATATTACAATGCTTGCTGAAATTGTAGATTATGAATGGATAACTGCGCCAAATATTCCACTTCCTGATGGAAATAGTGGGAATGTGTTTACATATGAAAGGAAGGAAAAAGAAATACTTTATGCAGTTGAAGCTATCCTTTTTCTTTCAGCTTTAATCCATATTAAATATGATTTTTTTGATATTTATGAAACTTTTATTTCTGAATACAAAAAAACGAATTCAGATTATGTAGATTTAAACATAAATATTTGGAAAATTCTCAAAAGGGAAAGGTTTATTTTCTAATGAAGAAGAATTTTTATATTCCTGATTGGCTTGCTTTTAGAACATACTTTTTTGGCACAGATAAAAGCAGAACCGTTATTTCAAATGAATATAAACACGAGTATGTTTTGCTTGAAGCATTATCATCAGATTTTTGGTTTGTGCTTGTTAATTCAAATACTTTTGAAGAAATAAACGATTGGGCGATTGAACATAAAATTGATAATCAAGTTGAAGCTTTTATTGATGTCCTTAAAAAGCAAGGATTACTTTTATCTGAGGCTGAAAGCAGAGACTTTATCCCCGGTGAACAGAACAAGCAAGATAATGATGAAGCAGCAACCATACAATTTGAAACTGATTTGAAGAAATGGTGCTTTGACAATGGGTTATTATTTTCTTTATTTATAGAACTAACTTATTCATGTAATTTAGATTGCGTTCATTGTTTTAATCCTAAGGATAATAATCATCAAATTGGATTTAAAGAAATAAAAAAAATAATTGATGATGCCTACGAAATAGGATGTTTCAAGTTGACTATATCAGGAGGGGAAGCAACCCTGCATAAGGATTTTATTAATATTGTCAGATATGCCAGAAACAAAAGAATGTCGGTAGAGTTTTTTTCAAATGGTCAATTATTATATGATGACTCGTATCTTTTTGATGAAATAAAAAAGCTTTATCCTTATCGAGTTGGATTGAGTATATATAGCATGGACTCACAAGAGCATGACAATGTAACAAATGTTAAAGGATCATGGAATAAAATTGTCAGTATCGCAAAAAGATTAAGAGAAAATAATATTAATGTTCAGATTAAGAATTTTCTTCTTGCCCAAAACTATAGAAGTTGTATTTCGGTAAAAGAATTTGCAAAGACAATAAAGGCCAACTATGTTGCCGACTTATCGCTGATTCCAACAATAGAAGGCGATAAAAAAACTTTAAACTTTGAAATAGGAGAAGAAGGACTTTTTTATTTATATTCAAACCCAGAGTCACCTTTATTTGTCAAGGATATAAAATTAAAAGATTTTTCAAAATTGCTTAACACATATTTATGTTATGGAGGATTCAGTAGTTTATCAATTTCTCCGGTGTTAGATGTATTCCCCTGTTGTTCTATGCCATATAAAATAGCAAATTTAAGAGATAAATCTTTAATTGAAATATGGAATAATTCTTTGAAAGCAAAAAAAGATTCAAAACTCTATCAGTTGCAGAATACAAAAGTGAAAGATTTAAAAGAGTGCTATAAAGAAGATTATTGTAAATTCTGCAATTATTGTCCTGGAATGGGAATGCTCGAAAATGGTTTTCTGAGAAAATCAGATGTTTTATGCAGACAAGCAAAAGTTAAGATGGAGGCTTATAAAAGAATAATATCTTCGATAAAATAGTTTACAGATATGATATAAATGTATCTTGTCTTGCAAAAGCACTATCTTTTTTATAAAATAAAAATATGGGACTTAATTGCGGTATAGTAGGACTTCCTAACGTAGGAAAATCAACAATATTTTCGGCGGTGACCTCGGCTCCGGCAGAGGCTGCCAATTATCCATTCTGCACAATTGAACCGAATGTGGGCATCGTGAGTCTGCCTGACAAACGGCTGGACAACCTTTCGGCTCTCTTCCATCCTAAGAAGACTGTTCCTGCGATCGTGGAATTTGTAGATATTGCAGGCCTTGTGGGTGGCGCATCCAAAGGGGAGGGCCTTGGCAACAAGTTCCTGTCCCATATACGGCAGGTGGGTGTCATTGCCCATGTAGTGCGCTGCTTTGACGACAAAGATATAATCCATGTGAGCAACAAGGTGGATCCTGCTTCCGATATCGAGACCATCAATATTGAGCTGGCTCTCTCCGACCTGGAGACAGTGGAGAAGCGGAAGGTGAAGACCGAGAAGCTGCTGCATGCAGGAAAGGATGCTGCCAAGGCTGCCCAGGCTGAGCTTGAGGTGCTGGAGATGCTTGGAAAAGCACTGGGTGACGGTAAACCAGCCCGGTCCATAGAATTCACCGACGACCAGCTGGCAATTGTGAAAGATCTGCAGCTCATCACCATGAAGAAACAGCTTTATGTCTGCAATGTGGACGAGGCCTCTGCAAAAGATGGCAACCAGTATTCCAAAGTGGTTGAGGAGATTGCCGCCAAGGAAGGCTCTGCCGCCATTGTTGTATGCGGAAAGCTGGAGGCCGAGATTGCAATGCTGGAGACCCAGGAGGAGCGCAAGGAGTTCCTGGAGATGGCCGGCCTTGAGGAATCTGGCTTAGTACGGCTTATCCATGCGGCATATAACCTTCTGGGACTGCGCACTTTCTTCACCGCCGGAGAGGATGAGTGCCGTGCCTGGACATTCCACGAGGGGGACAAGGCACCCCAGGCCGCAGGTGTAATCCACACAGACTTTGAGAAGGGATTCATCAAGGCCGAGGTCTACAGCTATGACGACATCATGGAGCTGAAGACCGAGCAGCAGATAAAGCTGGCAGGCAAGCTCCGCATCGAAGGAAAGGACTATGTGGTCCAGGACGGAGATGTGATGCACTTCCGCTTCAACGTGTAAGTTTTATTTTCTATACACAGTACCATGCAGCAGCGCAATCAGTGTACCATCCTCGGTGGTGACAGGCACGTTATAGCGGGCTAATGTCCGGCCGCAGGAGACCTCTTTTGCCACTGCAAAAACTTTGCCGGTGGAGACTCCCTTTATAAAGGACATGGAGGTCTCTATGGATACCGACACTTTTTCTCTGGAGTTGGCGGCTGATGCCAGGGCATAGTCGGCTAAAGTGAAGAGCACGCCACCCTGTATTATTCCCGCTCCGTTCAGATGCTGGGGCTGGATCTCCACCGATGTCTTTGCATACCCTGGCCCTATCTCGTCCAGTGTAATGCCGCACAGATCCACGAACTTGTCAGCTTTCATCAGGTCAATCACTTTCTGGGGAACGTTGTCGTTTTTCATATATACCTCGCTAATTGAATAATTATCACTTTTTTATATATACTGTCCACTATGGAAAAAGAGAATATACAGTCTGTCCACTGGGCAGATATCACTGCAGACAAGATTATCAGAGAAAGAAAGCAGTTCTTGAACGACAAGAAGACTAAATATGTGTGTGCCTCCGGCATCACTCCCTCAGGCACTGTCCATATCGGCAACTTCCGGGAGATCATCTCGGTGGAGCTGGTGGTCCGGGCACTGCGCCAGAAGGGGGCCGATGTCCGTTTCATCTATTCCTGGGACGACTATGATGTGTTCCGCAAGGTGCCTAAAAACATGCCTAACCAGGAGGAGCTTGCAAAATATCTCCGTTTCCCTATCACTATGGTTCCAGACCCATGGGGAAAAGAGACCAGCTATGCCCGGGCCCACGAGGTTGAGCTTGAGAGCCTTCTGCCCCAGGTAGGCGTATACCCTGAGTATCTGTACCAGGCCTCCAACTATCAGGCATCAAGGTATGCAGAGGGTATGCGGAAAGCCCTGGAGAACAAAGCTGTGATCAAGGCTATTCTTGATGAGTTCCGCACCACACCTCTTCCTGAGGACTGGATGCCTATTTCCATGTTCTGCGGCAAGTGCCACAAGGACACCACCACAGTCTTAAGCTGGGACGGCGAGTGGGGTGTTACATACAAATGCGATTCCTGCGGATGCGAAGAGACAGTGGACCTGCGCACCACCTCCATTGCAAAGCTGCCATGGCGTATCGACTGGCCTATGCGGTGGGGTGTAGAAGGTGTAGACTTCGAGCCTGCCGGAAAAGACCACCACTCAGAGGGAGGTTCCTTCAGCACAGCAAAGGGAATAGCCCGGAAAGTATACAACCACGAGCCACCTGTAACCTTCCAGTATGACTTCCTGAGCATAAAGGGGCGTGGCGGAAAGATATCATCCTCCAGCGGCGAGGTCATAAGCCTTCGGGATGTTCTGGAGATTTACCAACCTGAGATTGTCCGCTACATGTTTGCCAGCACACGGCCCAACACAGAGTTCGCCATCTCCTTTGACCTGGATGTCCTCAAGATTTATGAGGATTACGACAAGTGCGAGCGCATCTACTTCGGCGTGGAGAAGGTGAACGACAAGAAGGCAGAGAAGGAGAAGCGCATCTACGAGCTTTCTCAGGTGGGCGATGTTCCTTCTGTGATGCCATATCAGATTCCGCTCCGACATCTGTGCAACCTGCTGCAGATTCACGACGGTAATATAGACGAGGTGCTCAAGCTTTGCGACATCAAGGATGAGAGCCAGGTGCCACGGCTCCGGAACCGTGCAGAGTGCGCATGGCGATGGATCACCACCTTTGCCCCCGAGGACTTCCGGTTTGCCCTTAAGAAGCCAGGTGAGGATATGTATTTTCCTCAGGATGACAGGGAGATTGCAGTTCTTCAGCAGTCAGCTTCTGTTGTTGAGAACCTGGAACAGTATGATGAGAAGTCTCTGGCCGAGGCTCTGTATGCAGTAGCTGAGAAAGCGGGCATGGACTCCAAGGATATGTTCAAAGTGTTCTACAACGTACTTATAGGCAAAGAGAAAGGGCCCCGCCTTGCAGGCTTCATCAAGACCTGTGGAAAGGATAAGGTGCTGCCTCTTCTTAAGTGGTATAAATAAATATTAAGCAGGGATTGTTATGGTGAATACTGTCCCTTTCCCTGCCTCTGATTCTGCCTCGATTTCCCAGTTGTGTGACTTTATGATGCTCTTTACTATGGCCAGTCCCAGGCCATGTCCCATTTCGCGCCTTGACCCGGTGCCGCGGTAGAACAGCTCAAATATATTCTTAAGCTCTTCTTTGTCGATTCCGATGCCGTCATCCTCTATCTGAATCTTGTAACAGCCTGAGCCTTGGAAAGCACGGAGCCCTACAGTACAACCCTCTTTTGAGTACCTGATTGCATTGCTGAACAGATTCTCGAAGCACCGGTTCATGAGCTTCTCATCCATCTGCACCGCAGCATCCTGAGGAATATCAATCTCTGACTTGAAATTATGCTTCAGTATGGTGGTGGCCTCGGAACCCCTCTTTGCTATCTCCTCTATGAAGGATCTCAGATTCACAGTTTCCCAGGCGGTACGCCATTCCCCTGTGTCGACCTTGATGAAGTCGATGAGATCATTTATAAGTCCCTCCAGGTCATCAGCCTTCTTAAGGATAATCTCTGCATACTGCTTCCTTTCTTCAGGGGATGCGGGAATTTCGTCATACAGCGCCTCCACATAGCCCCGTATAAGAGCCAGAGGTGTCTTTAAATCGTGGGATATGCCCATGATGAACCTTGCCTGCTTATCCCTGTTCTCCTTAACAGCCAGACGCAGTTCATTCAGAGATTTGGTGAGGGAAATAACCTCGTTGCTTCCCCGTACCTCTATGGGCTGGTCCAGTTCCCCCCGGGTGACACGCTTCGCGGCCTCCTCGAGCACTGTGACCGACTTGGCGATAGATCTGGTTATTGCAGTTATGATGACAATACAGAATAGAAGAATTACAACAGAAATGATGGTTACAGTATTCACATAATCTTCGGTTCTGGACCTGAACGGCCTGGCTTTTTTCTCAGACCTTATCAATGTGACCAGTGTGCTTTCTTTAAGGTGGGGTGGAGTAGTCATCTGGAAAAAGTACTTGTCAGAGTTGTCCACTGAGTATTGGAAAAGATTCTTCTCATCAAGCTTCTGTCCAGGGGTAAAGTGGCTCATGGTGGAATAGATGACTTCCATGGTGGCCTTGTCAAAGACCGTAACCTCCATGTTGGGCGGACGGCGTGATATGAATTGACGGATCCGTTCCCAGTCCTCTGCAGAAGTCAGCCCTTCTTTCTCCTGGAAAATCTCTTCATAGGTGGGGACATCGGAACCCAGCTTCTGCCTCTGGTGGAACATAAGCCAATATGATGTCACAAGCACCACAGGTATTATGATTATTCCTGCAAGAAGGAGAAAGCTCTGGGTCTTTATCTTCATTTATTCACTTCCTCATCTGGTACAAAGCGGTATCCCATGCCATGTACGGTCTCGATGAAGTGAGGTACCGCCGGGTCTGCCTCCAGCTTTTTCCGCAGCCGCTGCACATAGACTGCCACTGCAGTAAGGTCGCCGAACTCGCTTCCCCATACCTTGCGGTAGATCTCTTCCGGAGTGCTGGTTTTCCCCTTTGTATTTATGAGGTAGAGGAGGATATCAAATTCCTTGGCCGAAAGGTGTATGCGCTCATCCCCTTTCTTGAGCAGACAGGATTCTGTGTTGAGGGTATATGGCCCGAACTGTATTATGTTCTTGGACGAGCCTGAGGAGCCACTCTGCTTACGGCGGAGCAGAGCTCTTATGCGGGCCATGAGCACCTTGGGCGAGAAGGGCTTGGTCACAAATTCATCGGCACCGTATCCCAGCGCCATTATGATATCCTCGTCCGAATCCCTGGCCGATACGATAAGCACCGGACAGTCAGACTGCTTGTGGTATATGTTCAGGAACTCAAAGCCATCCATCCCGGGAGGTTTATATCAAGAAGGATAAGATCAGGGGTGTTGTCCTTAAGGTAAACCAGGGCATCCTCGGCATTGTCAAAGACAGCAGTCTCCATTCCCTCCCGTTTCAGATAGAGCTGGATAAGGTCAGACATCTCTTTTATATCTTCTATGATGACAACCGATGCTTTCATTCTGTTCTCCCACTATCATACTACTCTAACTTTTCCTAAAAACCAACACAATTCTGGTTTATAACAAAAAATTATCTTTTTTTCATAATTAATTTATAGTATTGTGCCTGTATTTATAGTATAGTAAACTTGTGAAAAAATTTGCCTGTCTGCTTCTGCTTTTTACTCTTTTCCTGTTATCTTGCTTCGGAGATATTGTCCTTACTGCTGACAGTGCGGCCAGGATGGCCCTGGAGAACAACCGGGGACTTAAGCTGCAGGAGATAACTTTTATGGATAAAGAGCGGACAGCCAAGAACCGCTGGAATGTGTTCCTGCCCGAGATAACCGCAACAGCCGGAGTAAGCCGTGGCAATGAGATTCTCAAGAACTCTCCGGATGCCACATGGGCCGGCCAGCTGAATGGCTCCCTCTCCCTGACTCTGGGAACCGATATTCCCCACAAGATGAACCGTATAAAGGAAGAGTATGATGCAGGAAACATAGACTACGAGGTGGCACAGAGGAACCTGGAGGTGACTGTGCGCCAGGCTTTCTACGAGCTTCTTATCTGCCAGAAGAATATGGAGCTGGTACAGAGCAACCTGGAGACCAACAAGAAACGCTACGATCAGACCCAGGCACGCTACAAGGGAGGTCTTGCCCCTGAGCTGGATGTCCTCAACTCTTTTCTGGCATGGAGCAAGCTGGTTCCAACCTATGATTCCCTTTCCACAGTGTATCAGCACAAAATGGACCAGCTTAAGATAACTTTGGGTATACCGGCCGGCGAAGAGGTGGTGCTGCAGGGTGATGTGAAGACTCTGGTTCCCGACAGCCTTGATCTTTTAGATATTCCGGAAGAATACGAGACTCCTGAGCTTAGAAAACTCAAAGCCAGTCTGAATGTGGCAGAGAGCAGCAGGAAGGAACTCCGTGGTTCTTCCCTTATGCCGGAGCTTACCCTGGGCTGGAACATAAACCCTTACTGGAATGACATCACCTATGGCGATGATTATGTGGACCGGGGATCTTTGAGCGCTACTCTCAGGTGGCATTTGGACAACCTTATCCCTAACTCCAGCGGTAATCTCAAGATAAAGCAGCTTGAGGACAATGCCGCGAAGCTCCGTCTGCAGATTGCGGAAGAGGAGGAGAACAGCATCAGCCGGGTGGAGAATCTGGTGCGCCAGATCAAGCAGCAGCAGGAGAGCGTCAAGACACTGGAAATGACAAAAGAGGTGGCAGAGAAGACTCTGGCACTTACAGAAGATGCTTACAGATATGGAACCAAGGATATGCTGGATGTTAGCGATGCCCAGTTTACAGTACGTACAGCAGAGATGGACATCCTCCAGCGCAAGTATGATATCTACTGCTCCATTCTTGAGCTTGAATATACACTCAATCTAACATTCGGAACATTAGGCAGGTGACTATGTCAAATATTCATAAAATAAGCAGATTGATCCTTCTTTCATTTTTAGCTGCAGGAGTTATCTTCTCTGTCACTTCCTGCAAGAAGAAGGAGGAGGCTGCCGCACCTGTAAGCAGAGAGCGTGTATATGCTGTAGTCACCCAGAAGGCAGCTGTGGCTGAGCTTCAGGACAGCATAGAGATAAACGGTGAAGTTGATGTAAAGACAAATGTGGCAATCTACCCCGAGATAGGAGGCAAGCTGGTCTCCTTGACAGTGGAGGTGGGGGACCGGGTTCAGAAGGGACAGGTCATTGCGACTGTGGATCCATCCAAGCCTGGTTACAGCTATGTCATGAACCCTGTTAAATCTACAATTTCAGGTGTTGTCACCCAGGTCATCTCCCGGGTGGGCGCCACATTGACCACAAGCACAGGAATTGTGACAGTAGGAGATATCGACAATCTGGTGATTCATGCCAACATCCCTGAACGGAATGTGGGAGAGCTCAAGAAAAACCTTGTGGCCGATCTCTTTTTCCCTGCCTATCCTGACATCCCCTTCAAGGCTCATATCACATGGATTTCTCCTGTGGTTGACCCTGCATCCCGAAGCAAGCAGATAGAGCTGACCCTTGATAAGAGGGATTCCCGTATCAACACCGGTATGTTCCCTAAGATAAAACTTTATACCACTGTCTATGATGGCTATATTGTGGTTCCTGATGATGCAGTGGTTACCCGTGCCGGCCAGGATTATGTATTCGTGGTTTCAGGTGATATTGCCCGCCGTGTCCCTGTGAGAAAACTTATAACCATAGACAACAGCACTATTATTGCGGAAGGGCTTTCTGTGGGCGACAGCATTGTTGTTGACGGCATGGATGTGCTTGTGGATGGCTCCAAGGTGAACCAGGTGGAGAGGTAACAGCAGATTATGAATGTCTCCCGGCTGGTTGTAAGCCGTCCTGTCCTTTTTACTATTATCTTTGTAGTTCTTACTGGATTGGGTATGTTCTTCTATTCAGACCTTCCGGTGGAGATGATGCCCGAGGTGGAATACCCTATGATCACAGTCATAACCACCTATTCAGGAGCGGCGCCGGAATCTGTTGAGAAAAGTATAACCAAGCCTATCGAGGAGGCCCTTACCAGCGTCACCGGTGTAAAGGAGCTGACCTCTGCATCCCAGGAAGGGCGGAGCCGTGTGATGCTGGAGTTTGATTTCGGAACCAACCTGGATGCGGCAACCAACGATATCCGTGACAAGCTGGACAGAGTGAAGCGGAGCCTTCCGGACGATGCCGACACTCCTCTTATCCGTATATTCAACTCATCCTCAATGCCTATAATGCGTCTTGCAGTCCGGGGCGACCGTGACCTTGGGGAGCTCCGCTACATTGCAGAGAACCGTATAGAAGACCGCCTCTCGCAGGTGGAGGGAGTAGGTGATGTAAATACTTACGGCGGCCAGGTGCAGGCTGTTCAGGTGGAGCTTGAGCAGAACCGGCTTGATGCCTATGGAATAACAATAGCTTCCATAAAAAGTTCCCTGAGCAAGCAGAACATGGAGCTGGGCGGCGGCGATATAGAGGGAAGCACCAGGGAGTATCTGGTCCGCACCACAGGAGAGTTCAAGAATGTGGAGGAGATAGCCGAGACTGTTGTGGCTGTACGGGGCGGTGTTCCGGTCCACCTTTCAGACCTGGGCCGAGTGTTCATGGGACACAAGGATAAGACCTCCATTGCCTCGGTGAACGGAGAGCCCGGTGTATATGTATCAATCCAGAGAGCCACAGGTGCCAATATAGTCAAGGTCGCAGACGGCCTTTATAAGAAAATAGAGGAACTTAAGGATTACCTCCCCGAGGATATAAACCTTATCATCATAAGAGATGACAGTACCGAGATCCGGGACACTCTTTCCGAACTCAGGACAACTATGCTCCAGGGTCTCTGCCTTGTCATCTGTGTTCTCTTTGTATTCCTCCGGAGCCTTAGAAGTACAATCATAATCAGTATCTCTCTGCCGGTGGCAGTTCTCATAACAGTATTTGCCATGTATCTATGCGGGTTCACGCTGAACATGATGTCCATGACCGGTCTTATCCTGGGCCTTGGTATGATTCTTGATGCCTCCATAGTTGTGCTTGAGAATGTGTATCAGCATCTGGACAGAGGTGAGACTGGAAAAGAGGCAGTGATAGAGGGTGCTCACGAGATGATAGCAGCTATCACCGCATCCACCATGACCACCGTAGTTGTATTCCTGCCGTTCATCTTCTACAAGAACCAGCTGGAGATGGTGGGCCAGATTCTCACCGACGTAATCTTCACCATAATCATCTCTGTCAGCATAAGTCTGTTCGTGGCTATCTTCCTGGTGCCTGTACTGGCCACCAAATACTTCCCTGTGCGGAGCAAGCGGAAGGCTGTAAAGGCAGAAGAGGGAAAGAAGGTTAAAGTTCCTTTTGTGGAGCGGTTCAGAAACGGCTACAGAGGTGCAGTACGGTTTGCTATAAAATTCCGTTACCTTGTGATTATTCTTATAATCGCTGCTTTCTGCGGTGGTCTCTATATGCTCACAAAGACCCGTATCATATACATGCCTGGAATGGTTACAAACAACATCACCCTTTCTGTCACACTGGCTCCTGGAACCAAGCTGGAGGAGACTGAGCGCTTCATGCTGGACCTTGAGGAGATAGTCAAGGAAGAGGTTAAGGATTACAAGTACATTATCACCACCTCCGGTTCCGGCACCGCATCCTATTCCGGCGAGATTTCGGTGGAACTTCTGAGTGCGGGGGAGCGAAAGGAGACTCCGGATCAGGTCAAGGACAAGCTGCGGAAACATTTCAACAGATTCCCCCAGGCAAAGCTTAACTTCAGCAGCAGACGGGGCGGTTTCTCATCTACCCCTACCATCAAGGTGCAGCTGACATATGAGGATATAAACAATGTCCGGACCGCAGCAGATGATATTATGAATCTTATCCGGCTCAACATGGCCGATTCTGTCACCAACACAGTGCTTGATCTTACCGACGGTCTGCCACAGGTGGAGGTTGTCATCGACCGGCAGAGGGCATACAACTTCGGCCTCAGCGTATCTGAGATTGCCCAGGAGGTCAGAAACTCCATAGAGGGCACCAATGCCACCACCTACCGGGAGTCTGGAAACGAGTATGATGTTATTCTCCGGCTCCAGGAATCTGACCGGCTGCAGATACCGGACCTGAACAAGATATTCCTTATCTCCAGCTCCGGCGAGAAGATTTATCTTTCCAATGTGGCCTCTTTGAAGAAAGGGGTGGGGCCTATGACCATAAGCCGTGACAACAAGCGGCGCCTTGCCTCCATAAGTGTGGAATGCTCTGCCACCGCCAAGATGAACGAGGTGCAGAACGGCATCAAGGTTCTTATTGACGAAAACATGGTGTTCCCTGATGATGTGACCCACACCTTCGACGGTGACTGGGTGGATGCCCAGGAGAAAGGTAAGTATGTGATCATAATCCTGACCATGGCAATCATCCTTATTTTTGCGGTAATGGCAGGACAGTATGAATCCTTCAAGAACCCGTTCATAAACATGTTCACAATCCCGCTGCTGGTAATCGGTGTGGCAGGAATCTACTACATAACAGGCCAGTCATTAAGCCTCTTCAGTGCCATCGGTGTTGTAATGCTCACCGGTATTGTAGTAAACAACGGTATTGTACTGGTGGACTACACCAACCAGCTCCGTGCCAAGGGAATGAGTGTCTACGATGCCTGCATCGAGGCTGCAGCCGCCAGAATCAGACCTATCCTCATGACCAGCACCACTACCATCTTCGCTATGATGCCTATGGCTTTCTCCCACAAGGAGGGGCCCAATATGACACAGCCTATCGCCCTTACTGTACTGGGCGGTCTTTTGAGTGCCACACTTATAACATTGTTCTTTATCCCGATTATGTATTACATCTTCAACAAGGGTGCTGACAAAAAGAAGCAGCGGTGAATCCTGCTGTTCCTCTCGAAGTCGAAGGAAATTGATTCCTGAGTTATATCTTTGATCTCAAACTGCTGGCTTAAACTCTCGTCCAGCTGGAACTTCCTGAAGTTTGTGGAGAAGATGATGCTTCCTCCCTTTGCAAGGCATCCTGATGCAAGAATCAGAAGAATCCGATGGTCCCGCTGCACATCAAAGATATCATCCCTGCTCTTGGAGTTTGAGAAGGTAGGTGGGTCTATGAAAATAAGGTCATACTTCTCTCTTGTGCTCTGGAGGAACTTGATGCAGTCCTCTTTTATAAATGAGTAATTCTTGATGTCGAGCCCGTTGAGCTGGAAGTTCTTCTTGCCCCAGTCCAGGTATGTGGAAGAGGTATCCACGCTGGTGGTGCTTTCTGCTCCCTTTGCCGCTGCATAGACACTGGCAGTGCAGGTATAGGCGAAGAGGTTGAGCATTTTCTTACCTTCGCTCATATCGCCGATCATCTTGCGCACTGGCCTGTGGTCCAGGAAGATTCCTGTATCCAGATAATCATAGAAATTCACATAGAACTTGAGGCCGTTCTCCTGCATTATCTCCAGGTGCTCCGATTCGCCGCTCTTGGTATACTGGTTTGCACCCTTCTGCTTTTCCCTGCGGCGTATGAAGATATTTTCCTTAGGCACATACTGCTCCAGCACCTGGGCCATCTCCCTGACCCGCCGCTTTGTCTTGGCCGGGTCTATGAATGCAGGGGCAGCATACTCCTGCAGGTACATCCATTTCCCTTCGTAGAAGTCTATGGCAGCAGAGTAGTCGGGCAGATCTGCGTCGTAGATTCGGTAGCTGGTCACATTCTGGCGGCGGGCCAGCTTGCCGAACTGCTTTATATTCTTTGCCAGCCTGTTTGCAAACATCTGGGCGCTCTCTGAAAGCTCGTGGGTGTGCTCTTCCCGGTATGCAGTGTTTATGGAGAAGGCTGCCGAGATGCATTCTATCGGGCCGTTGTATATCTTGTTCACCTTGTAGGCCTTGAGACCGGTCTTCCGGGCCAGTTCCTCATCTCCGGTGATGAAAATTCCCTTCCAGCCCTCAAACCTTTCTTTGAAGATGTTGCCCATGTCGGCGTAAAGAACCCTGAGGGCCTCTATCTCTCCCAGCCGCTCTCCATAGGGCGGGTTCACAGCTATAAAGCCAGGCTTGTCACCAGCCTCAGCCGGGATGGAAAGCTTATGTATCTCTTTCTTTGCAATGTGAACTTTCTTAAGAAGCTCCGGGTACATGGAGAAAGCCTTGGACACATTCTTCCGGGCTGCTGTGACAGCATCTGTGCTGTAGTCGTAGCCGAAAAGGTGGGGCACTGCGGCTATGTTGGCCTTTATGGTCTCAAGAGCATCCTTACGCAGTTCCTCCCATAGATCACCCCTGAACTTTTTCCAGTATTTGAAGCAGAAATAGTTCCGGTCAAAGGCGCTTGGAATCTTGGCTGCCATCATGGCTGCCTCCACCACAAGAGTACCGGATCCGCACATAGGGTCTACAAAACTGCCCCCTGCCTTTGCTACAGCTTCCCAGCCACCTCTGTAAAGCAGTGCGGCGGCAGCATTCTCCTTAAGGGGTGCCTCTACGTGGGCTATTCTGTAGCCTCTGCGGTGCAGTGAATCTCCTGCCATATCCAGGCTTACTGTGGCGTGGTTCCTTTCTATGTATAAGTTGATCCGTATGTCGGGCTGGCTGGTCTCTATGTCGGGGCGGCTTCCTGTCTTCTCCCGGAAGGTGTCAACTATTGCATCCTTAAGTACCAGAGAAAGATAGGATGCATTCCTGAAGCTGCCGGTGGAGAGGACTGTGTCCACCGCAAAGGTTCGCCTTACATCAAAAAGGGATGCCCAGTCATACCGGCGGGCATTCCTGTAGACATCCTTCTCCTGCTGGATATCAAAGTCAAAGAGTCTCAGCAGCACCTTGGATGCCACTCTGGACCAGAGGCACACCTTGAGCCCCTCGGCTTGGGTGCCAGAGAAGGTGACATTCCCTTTTCCCATTGAGTACTTGGCAATGCCCAGAGCTTCCAGCTCCTTTGCCACAAGACTTTCGTATCCGTTTGCCGATGTCACGGAGAAGGTATAGAATTCCATATTTCTACGATACCTTTTTTCGGCTGCATAAACAATAGGCAGTTGTATTTCAGTTGAAATTCTTTTATTCTGATAGCATGGAAAGGAAAAAGGCTGAGCTTCTTGCCCCTGCCGGGGATTACGACTGCGCTAAGGCGGCCATACTGGCTGGAGCAGATGCTGTTTATATGGGACTCAAGAAGTTCAATGCCAGGGAGCGTGCTTCAAACCTGGGTCTGGAGGAGCTTAAGGAGATTGTCTCCATAGCTCACGGCCACGGGACAAAGATCTATGTCACCATGAACACACTCCTTACCGACTCTGAACTTTACGAGGCAGTCCAGTGCGCCTCTGACATCCTGAATGCCGGGGCCGATGCCCTTATTGTCCAGGATGCAGGTCTTGCCTATGTGCTCCATCAGTATCTTCCAAACTTGGAGCTCCATGCCTCAACCCAGATGACAACCCACAACTCTCTTCAGGTGGACTTCCTTAAAGAGTTGGGAATCAAGAATATAAACTTTGCCAGAGAGCTTTCTGCCGATGAACTTGAGCCGATTATCGCCTGCACAAAAGAGAAGGGGATAAAGACCGAGATTTTTGTCCACGGTGCCTACTGCATCTCATGCTCCGGCATCTGCTATATGAGCTCCTTCATATCATCCCAGGCGGGGAACCGGGGCAAGTGCCTCCAGCCCTGCCGGCGGCGGTACAGCCTTACACCCCATGGAGAAAAAAGCTATTATTTCAGCCTCAAAGACAACAATGCCCTGCCTAATCTGGACAAGATTAAGGAGATCGGTGCCGATGCCCTTAAGATAGAGGGACGTATAAAGAATTACGGCTATGTCTATACCACAGTCTCAGCCTACCGCCATGCCTTGGACAATGACAGTCTGGAAGCAGGCGATGATGTGAGCCAGGTGTTCAACCGGGGTTTCACCACAGGCTATTTCGACAGCTGCATAAGCCCCGATATGTTTGTGGATTCCCCATTGGACCAGTCCATGGTCCAGGCAGGCACAGTAGCCTCCTACACCGCCGACAGGCAGGAGCTGGCTGTGGAGCTGGAGGGTGTCACAATAGAGGAGGGGAGCCGTATCAGTATCTACACCCCGGAGAACAGCTTTATCTGCAGCGCCATAGTGAAGCAGGTGCTGGAGCAGGGGCGTTACCATATAGAGATAGAGAACCTGCTCCATGGAAAAATACTGAAGGGGCAGATTGTAGCCCTGCTGCCCCAGCCCCAGCGGATGCAGCAACTGGCCCGGCGGCTGACAGAGCTGAAGGCTGTGCCGGCAGTATTTGATGCCGAAGTGTTTGCTTCCCGGGGGGAGCCTCTTAAAGCAGTTTTCCAGTACAAGGGACGCCGGGCCGAAGTACAGAGCACTGCGCCGCTGGAGAGGGCCCAGAGCAGGGGCCTCTCGGAAGAGGGGATCCGGACTCAGTTCCAGAAAACCGGAGATATGCTCTGCACCCTGGGGAAACTGACCTGCCATGGCCTTGAGGAGCCCCTGTTCCTGCCGGTTAAGGAACTTAACCAGATGCGGCGTACTGCGTTGGAGGCTCTGTTTGCCCCTGCCCCGGCGCCCCAGGTGCCCCACCTTGCATACCAGCCCCACAAGGATAAGAAGCTGGCTGTGCTGGTCTCCACCGAGGAGGATGCAAAGCTCTTTGCCGGCCGGTGCGACAATGTATTTGTAGAATGGTTCCCAGGCTGCAGGGTCAGCCTGGGTAAGAACATATATCCATGGCTGCCAGCCTTTGTAGAAGATTCTGCGGTGTCTGACTATCTGACTCTTCTGGATACCAGGCCAGGCCTTGTTGTCTCGGACAATGTGGGGTTGGGGCTTGAGGCGGCACGCCGGGGCATAAGCTGGGTTGCAGGTCCTATGCTGAACAGCTCCAACAGCTATACCCTGAAGGCATACCAGGAGCTGGGCTGCGCCTGCGGCGCATTCCTCTCCCCGGAGCTGAACCGGGATCAGCTTTCGCAGATCTCAGCCCCTGCCGGGTTCAGGCTTTTCCTTCAGGTCTTCGGCCCTATAACCATGATGACCACCCGTCAGTGCCTCCTGGCCTCTGCCGGACGTTGCCGCAGCGGCCGGAACCGGTTCAGCTACCTTTGCAAAGGCTGCAGCGGGTACGAGACCTTCTACGACGAGAAGGAGATTCCTTTCCACATAGTAAAGAGCCCAGGCTACATCAACCGGGTCTTCAACGATGCCCTCCTGTATATCCCGGAGGCTGTGAGCCAGGTGGATGCCGACAGTTTCCTCCTGGATTTCCGTGCTCTCCCATTCATTCATCTGAGCCTGGAGGACAAGCTGGCCATCTTCGACTGCTTCAGCGGCGACCGCACCGTCCAAGAGCGTGCGAGAAAGGCGGCCGGATCAGTGACCCGGGGCAACTGGCAGCGTGGTTTCTGACCCAACCTCCTTAGACATCAGGGGCTGCAATATAAAAACGCAAACAAAGGACGCCACTGCAGTAGTGCATGGCACAGAATAATGCCTGTGGTCGACATTGCGGCACACAGCTACAGACAAAAATCATACCGGTCAGCATCCTCAAAATGCTGGGTGGGATGACTTTGACTGTCTGTGGGAACGTATCGGGAGAGCCACAGGTGTTATTCTGTGCAAGGGTGGGTACTGAAAGCAGGGGTGCCTTATTGCTGGAAGAGTTATTTGTTTATTGTGTATTTTTTATTTTTATATTACTTTTTTGAACATTTAAAAATAATTTATTTTTTCTATGAGTTTTTGCTTTTGGGGAAAAATAGGCTTCATGAGATTTAAATCTTCTCATTTCTATTTTATTTAAACAATTATTTGTTGTTATTGCTAATTTATTAAAATCTCTATTATTATTTGAAGAAGTTATGCAATTTGAGGGCTTTATTTTCCCTTGCATTTTTTTTTATAATAATATTTATATATTTTATTAAGAATAATTTTTTATTTATATTTTATAAATAACTTTAAACTATTATAATAAACAAAAAAGTATATAATGGGGATTGGGGAT
>JAFXTY010000045.1 GCA_017535435.1 Spirochaetia bacterium
AAGCAGGGGTGCCTTATTGCTGGAAGAGTTATTTGTTTATTGTGTATTTTTTATTTTTATATTATAGTCCCTGTAGGAGATAACATGCAGAAAGTAATTTTCCCGGGATCCTTCGACCCTGTCACAAATGGACATCTCAACGTAATAGACCGGGCCACCAAGCTTTTTGACAAGGTGGAGGTAGTCATTTCAGTCAATCCTCAGAAGCAGTATCTCTTCTCGGTGGAGGAGCGCTTTGACATGATGGAGAAGCTGACTGCCCACTACGACAATGTGCATATTTCTGTATGGGACAAGCTGATTGTAGACTTTGCCAAGAAGATTGACACCTTCCTGATAATCCGTGGAGTCCGCTCCATAACCGACTTTACCTACGAGTTCGAGCTCTCCCTTATGAACCACGGCCTTGATAACCGGATCGAGACCCTCTATATGCCTACCGACTCCAAGTATTCACTCCTTAAGTCATCAGCTATAAAAGAGCTGGCTTACTTTGGTGGAAATATATCCAAAATGGTGCCGCCTCTGGTGGAAGAGGCCCTTAAGGCAAAATTTAACAGGGGTTCTTGACAATCTATCCCCGTTTCTTTAAAGTATATTCTGCATAATTATTATTATGGAATTAATATTTTTTGATTATAAGAGGTAAATGAAATGGCTGTACCTAAAAGAAAGCCTTCAAAAGCAAGAAGTAGAAGAAGAGAAGCAATAAACATGCGTCTGGAGAGCCCAGCTCTGACAGAATGCCCAACCTGTGGAAACAAGGTGGCACGGCATCAGGTTTGTCCAAAATGCGGTTTCTACAAAGGCAAACAGTATATTGATGTAGAAGAAATGGCATAAGGAGAGAACCTCATGGACGAAGTATTTGAAAAAGTAAAGAAAATTATTGCTGAAAAGCTTGATATTGAAGAGGATAAGATTACAATGGAAGCTTCCTTCCGCCAGGATCTGGGAGCTGACAGCCTTGACACCTACGAACTCATCTACGCCCTTGAGGAGGAGATGGGAATCCAGATTCCAGACGAGAAAGCCAATGAATTTGAGACAGTAGGCAACGCTGTAGAATTCATTAAATCAGTAGCAAAATAAGTGTTTAATTTTCAGAAGAAAATTGCTGTAAAAGCTCCCCGGATCGATTCCAAGAGAAAAAGGGAGCTTTTGTTATTTCAAGACCAGGTGGGACTTGATTTCATAAACCTGGATTTACTCAACCTTGCATTCTGTCACCGCTCCTATGTGAACGAAAGCACCGAGGATATAGAGAACAACGAGAAGCTGGAATTTTTAGGCGACTCAGTGCTGGGGCTGATCACCAGCGAGTACCTCTATCTGAATCTCAAAGATAAGGCAGAGGGAGATATGGCCCGGATCAAATCCTTTGTGGTGAGCGAGGCCACCTTGAGCAAGATAGCAAAGGCTATCCGCATCGACAACTTCATCCTCATCGGGAAAGGGGAAGAGTATTCAGGCGGCCGTACCAAGAAGGCTATCCTTGCCGACTGCATGGAGGCTCTTATAGGGGCCTACTACCTGGACTCCGGTTTCAAGCCGGTTCAGGATTTTGTCCTCAGCTATCTTGTGCCTGAGATCATGAACGTGCTGGAGAACAAGCATGAGCAGGACTATAAGACCCTGCTTCAGGAGCTTGTCCAGAAAGCATATAAGACATGTCCTAAGTATAAGCTGGTGAAGAAGATAGGTCCTGACCACGATAAGACCTTCCTTGTTGAGGTTGTGATCAATAGCGAAGTATTCGGACCCGGTGAAGGCAAGAACAAAAAAACTGCAGAGCAGCATGCAGCCCACATAGCATATGAAGCTTTCACCAAGAATAAGACAGAGTAATTAAGATTTCAATCTTTGTGTTTATAATATAGCAGACAGTGGCAGAACCCCTCGAAATCAGGATCTTTGATCTGATCCCGGAACTCCTGGCACATGCATTTATACTCGGGCAGCTTCTTAAGCCGGCAGGGACAGTATCCACCTGTGCGTTTCAAGCCCTCTTTTATATTATTTACAATCTCTTTGTCAGGGTTTTCTGTAATATGCATAGCTTATTTCTTCTCGAAGTTCCGTGTCTGAGGCATCCGCTTCTCAAGCTCCGCCATCTGGCCGGCCACTTTCTTTATCTCGTCCCGCAGAATGAAGATGCAGTCTGTCTTCTGTGCCTTGCCGGTGACAATATCCTCGGCCAGTGAGTGACATGTAGGAGCACCGCAGGAACCGCAGTCCAGACCTGGAAGCTCGCTGTCAATCTTCTCAATCTCATCCATCATCTTGATGGCTTCGGACATATTCTCGCTGAGCTTGAGCACAGGGCGGGAATAAATCTCTTTTGTCCATGAGATATCGAATTCAGTAAGCTGGTCAGAGTCTTTTATTCCTCTGTTCTCGCAGGCCATGCTGTATCTCTTGAGCCTTGACCGGGCTATGAAGGGATTCTCCACGGTCAGGGTGCCACCTACGCAGCCTCCCGGACAGGCCATTGCCTCGATGAATTCTATGTGATGGAAGTCCTCGCTCTCAATCTGCTCAAGAACCCTGATAACATGCTCTATACCATCCACAGAGATACTCTTCTTGGAGTTGACAGCCTCGCTCTCGCCGTCGCTGTGTCCCCATCTGATTCCCAGGCTGGATGCCTTGGAAAGATGCTCCGGCTTGTCGATGGTCTTTATTATCTTGCGCAGGGCAGGGTAGATATCCTTCTGGGCTATTACGCCGTCCACCTCGGACTTTTCGTCCCCCAGCGGAACCCGTACACTGGTGACCTTTGCAGGGCAGGGAGAGATGAAGAATACTCCCAATCCCCTCTTGTCAGGGTAAATCTGGTTCTTTACTATTCTTGCCGCTATCTCCATAGGGGTCTGAATCTTTATTACATGCTCTATCAGGCTGGGGAATCTGACCTGGATAAGACGCACCACTGCAGGGCAGGATGAGGATATCATAGGGCGCGGAGACTTTACTTTCTCCAGAAGCTCGGCTGTTGCGATAGAGGCGATCTCGGCTGCGCTGGCCACTTCGTACACATCATCAAAGCCTATCTTTTTCAGGGCAGTCAGGACTGTATCAATAGGAACATTCTTGAACTGAGCATAAAAGCTTGGAGCAGGCAGAGCCACCTTGAAGGTGAACTTGTTAAGCATATCCAGGGGATCGCTGACAGCTTTCTTGGCATGAGAAGGGCAGGTCCTTATGCACTGGCCGCAGTCGATGCAGCGGTCTGAGATGATTGTGGCCTTGCCATCGTGCACACGGATAGCTTCGGTAGGACAGTGGGAGATGCAGTTTGTGCATCCCTTGCAGAGATCTTTATCCAGTGTTACGGAATGTAAGTACTCTTCGCTCATCCTTTTATCCTATTTTTATCATTATTTTGACTGTTGTTCCCTCGCCTGGGACAGTATGTATCTCCATATGGTCAGAGTTTCTCTGGATGTTGGGCAATCCCATACCGGCTCCGAATCCCATCTCACGGATAGCGTCGGTTGCGGTGGAGTAGCCCTCCTGCATAGCCAGGTTGACGTCTGCAATACCTGGGCCATGGTCCACCAGCTCGCATTGTATCTCGGAAGGGGTGACATTTATGGTTATATCACCGCCGCCTCCATGGATTACCATGTTGATCTCCGCCTCATAAAGGGCTACTACTGTCCGCTTTATGACAGAGTTGTCAACCCCGATCTGCTGGAGTTTCTTCTTGAGGGTGCTGGATGCGATTCCAGCCATGTCCATATCATCGCCAGGTATAGAAAAATTAAGCTGCATAAGTCACCAATATAAGAATTATAACAACTATTGGGATAAAATACAATAAAAATTGTTTATATAGAGGTGTTTTGCATTGGATAGGCCTGAAAACAGTGGGTTTTGCCTTCCCTACTCCTCTGATTTCCAGGGCCATGGCAAGGATAGGAATATTCTTTATAGCCTGGATGAGCACCGATGCCAGCACCGGCAGGATAGAGCGGAACCGGGCTATGAAATTCCATCTGCTTACAGCAGGGCAGCTTTCGGTATATCGAAGCTTGTGGGCCGCTTCTGCATCATGGTATGTGTCCAGGAGCAGTGGGATGTAGCTGGTGGAGATTGATATGACCAGAGCCAGCCTGTAAGGCATTCCGAAGAACCTGAGAGTCTGGATGAATTCATCTGGGTCGGTGGTCTTGAAATATAGGAAGAACAGAGCTGTTATGCCGATGAACCTGAGAATTATCCGCACTGTCTCGTGGATGCCGGAGAAAAACGGAGTGACTGAAGCTGTAAGAATGAGGAGGGGCAGAATAAGCTTGAACACCGAGAGGAAGGGCTTCCAGCCACAGGTGATGAAGCCTGCTGCAACTACTGGTGCAAGGAGAAGCCCATACCGGATGGCAGAGATGGGGCAGAAGAAGGCGGCTGTATAAATAAGCATGAGGATAAGCTTTAACCGGGAATCGGCCTGGTAGAGGAATGATTTTCTCATAGAGCCCCCATCCTGAATATGTTATCCGCTTCCAGGGCCGCCAGCTGTATATCGTGGGTGATGATGAGTATGGCCGGGTCTGCCGTTGACTGCCGGAAGGCATCTATGATCTGCCTGTATTCCAAGGATGAGATGCCGGAATCGGCTTCATCTATGATCACAATTTTCTTTTCCAGGAGCCAGTAGATGGCGGCCTGCAACTTTTTCCGCTGGCCATAGCTCATGAGCACAGGGGGTGCCTCCGGATGTTCTATTCCGAATACCTTTATTGCCTCTTTTACTTTTTCGTCTATCTGGTCCTGAGGCAGCTTCTGCAGCTTAAGACCATATTCCAGCTCAGCCCGGGCCGTAGGGAGGAACAGCTGGTAGTCGGGGTTCTGGAAAAGATAGGAACAGTTGCGGTTAAGCTTTTCTGCCGATACCTCTTTCCCCTCCAGCATAACCTTTCCCGAGGATGGTTCCAGAAGGCCGGCTATGATATGTGAAAGTGTGGATTTCCCGCAGCCGTTGGTCCCTATGACCGCAGTGGTCTTCCCCTGCTCAAGGGCGAAGTTCTCTATGTTGAGCGAGAAGTCTGAATCAGGGTAGGAGAAGTGCATATCTTCAACTTTCAGGACTGGATTCTGCAAAGCTGCAGCTTCCATAGCCTTGATTGTAGCCTCATCCGGCATCGCCCCCTCCAGGCAGAAGCCCCCGGCCCTCACCGCATCCTCGAACTCCCGGCTGCTCCCATCGGTGAACTGCCTTAATGAACCGCCCTCATAAACAAAGAAACTGTCGGCATACTTTTTATATACATCCAGCATCTTTGCGGTGAGTATCAGTATTGTCTTCCCGCTGGTCCTGAGGAAGGAGAGAATCTCCTCCCTTCCCCGGATGTCGATTTCCTCAAGGGTTTCGTCCAGAATCCAAAGGTCGGGGTCGGTGGCACACAGGACGCTTATCAGAAGCCGCCGCTTCTCGCCGCCTGAAAGGTGGACAGGCTTTTTGAAACGCAGGTACTCTATACCGGTTTTCTGGAATGCCAGATCGGCGCGGCGTCCTATCTCCTCCCGGGGTAGGCCGGCGGCTTCCAGCGGGAAAACCACCTCTTTCTCGGCAGTGCTGCAGAAAAGCTGCTCGTCCGGGTTCTGGAAAACAATGCCGGTCGATCCTTTATTCTCTATCTCTCCGGTCAGTTCTCCGCCGGTATAGGCAGGCACCAGGCCTGTAAGAATACGGGAGAGGGTGGTTTTCCCCGCTCCAGGCAGGGCCAGCAGCAGTGTCATGCTCCCTTTTTCCAGGCTGAAGGAGAGGTCCTTGAACAGGGCTCTGCTCTCAAGGCCCGGATAGGAGGGATATTGGAATGAAATATTTTTTACAGAAAGGATGGCTGGCATAGTATCAGAGCTTATTCTTCAGGCTCTGCTCCATCAGATTCACCACATCCTTGAAGGTCTGCTGGTTTTTCTCGTTTATATTCATCAGGCACCGGTGGGCATCCAGCATCATGATGGTCTTGTCTTTCTTCTCGAATTTATCAGGTTCGATGACACCGAAAATATGGTCAAGATCTGATTTTTCCTCCACCAGGTTGAACACCTGGTCAAAGCCTACACCCCGCAGGGTCTGGTTCACATCCTTGGAGGTGGAGTAGATAGTGGTCTGGCTGCCGTTTTTATCCAGCATGAACTGGGCTATCTTGGCCAGAAATCCCAGGTTGGTGCTGTCCAGAAATTCTGCCTCGGTAAGGTCTATGGCAATCTCTTCCACATCAGAGGCATGGGCTATGAAATCATCAAGGAATGCGTCGAAATGGCCGCAGGTTGTGTATTTCAGCACGCCGGTGAGCTTGAAGTAAACCTTGTTGTCATCCTTTGCAAAATAGTAGTTTCCCATCCTGTTTTCTACTTCCTGATAAGCATAAATGTTATATCATCAGGCAGACTGCCATGCTGCTGCACCTTGAAGCTCTCTATAAGGTTTTCCAGAGAATCCCCTTTCTCTGTCACTGTGTCCAGGATCAGACTGTTCTTTGAATCCAGGTCGCCATCCAGAATATCCAGAAGTCCATCGGAGGTCAGGAACATAGTGAAATGTTCCGGCAGCTTTATCTCGTTGGTCTTTATTACAGGAGTCTTGAAAAGACCTGCCGGAGTTCCTTTCTCCTGCAGGAATTTCTTCTCTCCGTCGGCGAAGAAGGCAGGGCAGGGGAACTGGCCGCAGTTGGCATACTTGAGGGTGTTGGTCTCCATGTCGATGATGCCGTAGAAGATAGTCAGATATTTACCCAGGTTTTCCCGCAGCAGTATGCTGTTGATTCTTGCACATATCTCATGAGGATCCAGCACTGTCCTGTCATCCAGGAGGGCAAATTTCTCCACTTTGTTGTCGATGAAGTTCTTAAGAAGCACTGTCACTATGGCCGAAGACATTCCATGTCCCGACACATCTGCCATATAAAAACCGATATAGCGGCTTGAGATTGAGAAATAGTCCACAAAGTCCCCGCTCAGCACCAATGATGGGAAAAGGCGGCTTGAGAAATGATATGGACCAATATCTTTATCCGGCTTCGGGAGAATTTTATTCTGCAATTTTTTGCCAGCTTCCTGATCCTCAAGCAGCTTCCGGTTGGATTCATCCAGCTCAGCCACCCGTTCTGCCACCTTCTGCTCCAGCTCTGCTGTCAGCTTATTGAGGGCATCGATATATTCGAAATTACGGATTGCAGTTATTACGCAGGTTATGAGTTTTTGGGCCGACATCTCGGTCTTTTCTTTATAGTCGTTGATGTCGTAGTCGATTATTACTTCTTTCTCAGGGGCATATCCAGGCTGTCCGGTGCGGAGTATGATGCGGATAGCCTTGTTGTTCATTATGTCCCGGATGTATTCCACCAGGTGCAGCCCGGCGTCTTCCTCCTCCATGACCACATCCACCAAGGCCAGGCACACATCGGGGTTTTCTGCCAGCACTTTCTTGGCCTCGGCTGCGGAGTAGGCATCACAGAACTCTATTTTGCGCCCTTTGAAGGTCAGCCCCCGCAGTACAAGCTTGGTGACAGTATGCACCTGAGGCTCGTCATCCACCACCAGCACCTTCCAAACCTCTTGGGGCGCTTCTGTGGCGGCCGGCGCTTCTGCCGGTGCACTGATCTCGTCTGCAAATATAAGCTCGTCATCCTGTGGATTCACAACTCTCACCACCTAACCTTAAATTATAGTATTACTATATTGAGAAGTCAACCCGGCGAAATGCCCCTGCCGCAGTGCCTGCCAGAGGCATTGCGCTCTGCAGAGACAGGCATAGGTTTACCGGATAGTGTCCTAAAGATGCTGGCCGGGAAATCTTTTGACTGTCTGCAGGGTATGCACTCTGCCGATGGCAGGTACTGCAGGCAGGGATGCTTGAACCGGGTTGACATTCCCCGCCTTTTTTGTATATATAATAATACTCTAGGATTTAATAAAACTATGCTGGACGGAATTTCGAACAAATTCAGTGATTTAATCAGAAGAATCTCGGGCAAGGCATCCATTTCAGAGAAGAACGTACAGGATGCAGTAGAAGAGATCAAAGTCGCACTCCTTGACGCCGATGTGAACCTGCGGGTTGTCCGCCGTTTCATCAACTCCACGCTGGAAGAGGCTGTGGGCGAGAAGGTCCTGCGCTCTGTAAATCCAGGCCAGCAGTTCACCAAGATTGTCTATGACAAGATGGTATCCTTCCTGGGGGACGAGAAACAGGATCTCCAGCTGAAAGGGCCCGATACCCTTTCTCCTATCCTTATGCTGGGTCTCCAGGGTTCTGGTAAGACCACTGCCTCGGCCAAGCTGGCATATAAACTCAAGAAAGAAGGGCGCAAAGTGCTTATGGTGGCAGCCGACCTGGTTCGTCCAGCCGCCGTTGAACAGCTGAAGGTGCTGGGTTCCCAGATTGAGGTTGAGGTCTACAGCGAGGATTCCAAGAATCCAGTGGCAGTTGTCAAGAATGCACTCCACTATGCCCAGAAGAATCAGTTCAACATACTTATAGCCGATACATCGGGCCGTCTCCACCTGGACGACAGCATGATGCAGGAGCTGGAGGACATAAAGAAAGTCCTTAATCCGGTTGAGGCCCTGCTGGTTGCAGATGCAATGACAGGTCAGCATGCGGTGGACATTGCCAAGGAATTCAACGAGCGCATCGGGATCACCGGTATTATCCTGAGCAAGTTCGACTCCGACACCCGGGGCGGTGCAGCCCTCTCCTTAAAGACTATCACAGGCCAGCCTATCAAGTTCATCGGTACAGGGGAGAAAATCCAGGATCTTGATGTCTTCTATCCAGACCGTATCGCTTCCCGTATCCTTGGTATGGGCGATATCGTCACTCTGGTGGAGAAAGCCCAGGAGACTGTGGATGCAGAAGAGGCAGCAAGGCTCCAGGAGAAGATAAATAAAGCCACCTTCACATTGGAGGATTACCTTGATCAGTTTGCCAAAATCCGCAAGATGGGCAGCATCAAGTCCATGATGGAGATGATCCCTGGCCTGAAGGGCAACATCGATGAGGACAAGCTGGACGAAGGGGCAATAAAGCACGAGGAAGCCATAATCCTCTCCATGACCAAGATGGAGCGGCAGAATCACCGCATAATCGGTCCTTCCAGAAGAAAGCGCATCGCCAAAGGAAGCGGCGTATCTGTGGGCGAGGTGAACAGTTTCCTTAAGAAATTTGATAAAACAAGGCTTATGATGAAAAAAGTCTCGAAAAATAAGAAATACCAGTCGGACCTTATGTCACGGTTCGGCAGTTGAGTTGAATAGGAGGAAGTTGAAGTGAGCGTAAAAATCAGACTGAAACGGTTCGGAACAAAGAAGAGAGTGTACTACAGAATGGTAGTTGTGGATTCACGGGCACCACGGGATGGAAGAACCCTGGAGGAAGTTGGACAGTATCATCCAATCGAGGCCGAGAATCAGATTACTCTTGATGCAGAAAAGATCAAGGCATGGATTGCCAAAGGTGCTTTACCAAGTCAGACAGTGAAAAAACTCCTTAACAAGCAGAATATTGCTGTAAAATAAGGGGAGTGTCCCATGAATTTGGAAAAGGATCTTGTGGAATATATCGCAAAGTCCCTTGTGGATGATCCCGAAAATGTAAGCGTAAGCATCATCGAAGGGGAGAAATCCACCATTCTTGAGCTCAGGGTTTCACAGGATGATATCGGCAAGGTGATCGGAAAACATGGTAGGATCGCCAAGGCGGTACGGACTGTGCTGAGTGCGGCTGCATCCAAGACTGGAAAGAGGGTTGTGCTGGAAATTCTCGACTGAGGCAACAGGTGGAAGGGCAGGATCTTATAGCCATAGGATTTGTGAGAACAGCCTATGGAGTGAAAGGGGATATCAAGGTTTCAAGCTATTCTGGCGAAACCGGACATTTTTTCAGACTTAAGGAGGTTTTCCTTAAGAAAGGTGCTGTACAGAAACACTTTGATGTGGAGCGTGTGCAGGAGTTGAATGGAGATATTCTCCTTAAGCTGAGGACTTTAGACAGCCCTGAAGCAGCAAAGATGTATGCGACCTGGGACGTAGTGGTCGCCAGGGAGTTTGCCTCTCCTCTTGAGGAGGGAGAATTTTATTATTGTGATCTGTTCGGTAGCGTTCTGCTGCATGAAGGAACCCGGATGGGAGTGGTGAAGTCGGTAATAGACAATGGGGCTTCGACTCTCCTTGAGATTGTATGCGATGCCGATTCCGAAGGGAAAAGGCGGACAGTTCTGGTTCCGTTCCTGGATCAGTTCATCGGTCAGGTGGACACAGAGAACAAGACTATCGAGCTTAAGGAAACATGGTTTTTTGAATGAAGTTTACTATTCTGACTCTGTTTCCTGAGATTATAGAGGGGTACTTCAAGAGCTCCATAATGGCCAAGGCGGTGGAGAAGGGTATCATAACCTACGATGTGGTTGATATCCGGAGCTTCTGCCTGGACAAGTATAAGAGCTGCGACGACTATCCCTACGGCGGAGGAGCCGGCATGGTGATGAAGACCGAGCCGTTGGCAAGGGCTTTGGATTCCGTGAATGCCTCCTCCATTCGGACTATATATCCTTCCCCCAGTGGGAAGCTGTTTAGTCAGAAATATGCCTCTGCTCTGGCGGAGGAGGAAGAACTGGTTTTTATCTGCGGCCGGTACGAGGGTATTGACCAACGGATAATTGACAGTTATGTTGATGATGAGATCTGTATCGGAGATTATGTCATATCTTCCGGTGAGATAGCATCGCTGGTTATTGTGGATGCGGTATACCGTCTTTTCGACGGTGTGATCAGCAAAGAATCCCTGGAGGAGGAGAGCTTTTCCAACGGGCTTCTGGAGTATCCCCAGTACACCAGGCCCGAGGTGTTCCGCGGCATGAGGGTGCCGGATGTGCTTCTTTCGGGGCATCATAAGAACATACGGGATTGGAGGCTTATGAAAAGCCTCGAGAAAACAAAAATGAACAGGCCTGATCTTCTGGGACCTGAACATATAGGAGGAAATCAGAATGGATCTGATTAAAGCAATTGAGGCAGAACAGATAAAAGACAATGAGATTTTTGGAATCGGTGACACAATCAAGGTCTTCTTCAAGATCATTGAGGGCAACACAGAGAGAGTTCAGGTATTTGAAGGTGTCTGCATCGCAAAGAACAACACAGGACTGAGAAAGACATTCACTGTACGGAAGATGTCATTCGGCGTTGGAGTTGAGAGAGTATTCCCATTCAACTCACCAAGAATTCAGAAAATCGAAGTTGTGAAATACGGAAAAGTTCGCCGCGCTAAACTCTACTATATTAGAGACAGAGTTGGCAAGGCTGCCAAGATCAAAGAGCTGATCAAGAAAAAAGAAGAGGCAAAATAAAACTTTTCTGATGAATACCTTTAAAAAAGGTAAAATTGGCGAAGAATCTGCCGAAAAGTATCTTATAGAAAGGGGATATACCCTCGTTACCCGGAACTTCAAAGCGCATCCTGGTGAGATTGATCTTATCATGGCATCAGGTTGCGATTTGGTTTTTGTTGAGGTCAAGGCGTGGAAGAGCATGCCTGTCATGGAACTGGAGCGGAGCATAGATGCCAGGAAACAGCATCGTATTATGGCCGCATCTCAGGTTTTCATGCTGCAGAACCAGCGCCTCTGCCAGGGAAAGACAATCCGCTACGATGTTGTTTTTGTGGATGGCGAGGGAGAGATAACCCATATTAAAGATGCTTTCGGAGATTATTGATGTCCAGGGTGGCGAAAGAGACAGCTGAAGAGCGGCTTGAAGAGCTGAAGAAAGAAGTGAACACGGCAGAGTATATCAACGATGCTGTGGACAGAATCTCCTGGGTGCTGTCCAGCGAGATTCACGAAATGCAGGAAAAAAATGAACGGAGACAGGGATAAAAGGAATTTCAGACGGGATTCCAGACGCAGGCATCATGTAAACCGGGATAACACTATTGTATTCCCGGAGAAACCGGAACTGGTCTGTGCTCTTTGCGGCGAGATTATCAAAGAGGCCGCCTCTACTCTGGCTATGCCTGACACTGGCGAGCCGGCTCATTTCGACTGCGTCATGAAGAAGCTTGAAGAGAGCGAGACCCTGGAGGAAGGCGATACCATCGCATACCTGGGCGGTGGCAATTTCGGCATAATTAGGAAAAATTCCCAAAATCCAGCAGGATTTGAGATAAAAAAGAAAATTGACTTCGAGAACAAGGATAAAATCGGGGATTGGCGTAAAAAACTCTCCTATAAACTGTAAAAGTTCCTTTGTTTAAAGATTGACAGCCAAAATATAAAAAAGTAAAATAATTAAAAATCTTAAAGAAATTTTCGGGGTGAAAAATGGTATTAATGAGCAGTACAGTAAAAGATATTATTGCTATTGGAATTCTTGTTGGTCTTCTTGGAACTATTTTCTGCTGGAAGCTTAAGATGGCTAACAGAAAAGTAAAGTGCAACAGCTGCGGCAAGGTTGTTCTTAAGGACGAATGGCATCACTTCAAACACTGCCCAGCATGCAAATGCGAAGAGTGCACACCTATTGGAAAGCAGAAATAATTATATTTAGAAAAGGAAAAGGCCGGATTCAAGTCCGGTCTTTTTTTTGATTCCCTTTTTTATGAACCTGAATGTAGTTCTCCTGGAGCCTGAAATTCCCCAGAACACCGGCAATATCGTCCGCACCTGTGCGGCCACTGGTGCCCATCTGCACCTTATAGAACCCCTGGGATTCTCCCTTAAGGACAAGTACCTGAAGCGGGCGGGGCTGGACTACTGGCCTATGGCAGAAATCTCCGTTTATCCCAATATAGAAGATTTCTATGCAAAAAATGGCTCAGACGGGTGCTACTATGTGACCACCAAGGGGCTGAACACCTATTCAAATATGGAATACCCCGACAGGTGCTTCATCTTTTTCGGCAAGGAGACCAAAGGGCTTCCCGAGGAACTGCTGGCTGCCCATCGGGATACCTGCATCCGCATTCCTATGCTGCCTGGTACCCGTTCCCTGAATCTCTCCAATTCTGTTGCCATAGTAGTCTATGACGTCCTGTGTCAGAAAGGATTCCCGAATCTGCAGCTGCAGGGTGCTCTGACCCGTTATGCCTGGTGATTGCCTGCCCCTTTTTTCTTGGCATCTTTTTCGTTCAGATAATCTTCAATCTTGCTTTCGATATAGCAGAAAAGAGCCCAGATCAGAATATATTTAATCATCTTTTTCTCCTTCTTGACCACAGTGTAAGACAGGTGGTGTGTCATAGAATGATACAGGTAGAATAATTTTTTAAAAAAAATTATAATATTGGACATGAGTAAATATCCTTTTACAGAAATAGAGAAAAAATGGCAGAAGTACTGGGATGAGCACAAGACCTTCAAGGCAGTTGAGGATCCTTCCATCCCGGCAGAAAAAAGAAAGTATGTCCTGGATATGTTCCCATATCCATCTGGAGCAGGTCTTCATGTAGGCCACCCGGAAGGCTATACCGCCACAGACATATACTGCAGATACCTGCGGATGAATGGCTATGCAGTTCTTCACCCGATGGGTTTCGACTCCTTCGGTCTGCCTGCCGAAAACTATGCAATCAAGACAGGAACTCATCCACGGGTGACCACCCATAAGAACATCGATGTGTTCCGCCGTCAGATAAAATCTCTGGGACTCAGCTACGACTGGGACCGGGAAGTCTCCACCTGCGAGGCCGACTACTACAAGTGGACCCAGTGGATCTTCCTCAAGCTCTATGAAAAAGGACTTGCTTATGAGTCAGAGCAGCCTATCAACTTCTGTCCTTCCTGCAAGACAGGCCTTGCCAACGAAGAGGTCAAGGAAGGCAAGTGCGAGCGCTGCGGTACTCCTGTAATAAGAAAGAATATCCGTCAGTGGATGCTCAAGATCACCGCCTATGCCGACAGACTCCTGGAGGACTTGGATCTTCTGGACTGGCCCGAGGCAATCAAGGCTATGCAGCGGAACTGGATCGGCCGCAGCGAAGGTGCTGCTGTATTCTTCCAGCTGGAGAACATGGACGAGAAGCTGGAGGTATACACCACCAGGTGCGATACACTTTTCGGCGCCACCTACATGGTAATTGCTCCGGAGCACCCGCTGGTGGAGAAGCTTACAGTTCCTTCCCAGAAGGCTGCAGTTCAGGCATATCTGGATATGGCTGCCCATAAGTCAGACCTGGAAAGAACAGACCTGGCAAAGGACAAGACCGGTGTATTCTCCGGAAGCTATGCCATCAATCCGGTGAATGGAGATCGTATTCCGATCTGGATTGCCGACTATGTGCTCATCTCTTACGGAACAGGTGCCATCATGGCAGTTCCTGCCCACGACGACCGTGACTGGGAATTTGCCAAGAAGTTCAATCTCCCTATAATCGAGGTTCTCAAGTCCCCTGTGGATGTTCAGACCCAGGCCTGGACCGAGGACGGAATCCATGTGAACTCCCAGTGGCTGGACGGTCTCAACAAGCAGGATGCCATCAACAAGATGCTGGAGTTCCTTGAGAAGAACAAATGCGGCCACAAGGCTATCAACTATAAGCTGAGGGACTGGATATTCTCCCGCCAGAGATACTGGGGAGAGCCTATTCCAATAGTGCACTGCCCCCACTGTGGCAATGTACCTCTTTCCGAGAAGGATCTGCCTCTCACACTGCCAGAGGTGACAAGCTATCTGCCTACCGGCACCGGCGAGTCACCATTGGCTGAGATCACCGACTGGGTCAACACCACATGCCCTAAGTGCGGCGGTCCCGCTAAGCGGGAAATCAACACCATGCCACAGTGGGCCGGCTCCTGCTGGTACTACCTGCGGTTCATCGATCCACATAACACAGAGAAGTTCATCGACCCTGAGAAAGAGAAATACTGGATGCCTGTAGACCTCTATGTAGGCGGTGCTGAGCATGCTGTTCTCCACCTGCTCTATGCACGGTTCTGGCACAAGGTTCTCTACGACTTCGGTCTGGTTTCCACCAAGGAACCGTTCCACCGTCTGGTGAACCAGGGAATGATTCTTTCCTATGCATATCAGCGGAAGAACAAGGCACTGGTTGCTATCGACCAGGTGGAGGAGAAGGATGGAAAATTCTTCTCAACCCAGGATGGCGAGGAGCTTGAGCGTGTAGTTGCAAAGATGTCCAAATCCCTGTGCAACGTAATCAACCCGGACGAGGTTGTCAAAGAACTGGGCGCCGATTCCATCAGGCTCTACGAGATGTTCATGGGACCGCTCAGTGTATCCAAGACCTGGTCTACAACCGGAATCTCCGGCGTATACCGGTTCCTGGACAGAATCTGGAGAATCGCCGACGAGAAGAAGTTCTCCGATGCACCGCTTACCCCGGATCTGAATAAGCTGCTCCACAAAACTATCAAGAAAGTTTCTCTGGATACCAAGAATCTGGAGTTCAATACAGCTATCTCACAGATGATGGTATTCATCAACGAGATCAACCGGCTGGATGAGGTCCCTGTTGCAGCATGGAAGCCATTTGTACTGCTCTTAAGTCCTTATGCACCGCACCTGGCCGAGGAGCTTTGGGAGAAGCTGGGGGGCAAGGAGTCTGTGGCACTTCAGAAGTGGCCTGAGTGGGATGAAGCGCTTACCCACGATGATGAGGTCACAATCGTTGTCCAGATCAACAGCAAGAACAGAAGCCAGCTGACCATGCCTAAGGGAGCTTCCAAGGAAGAGCTTGAGAAAGAGGCTCTCTCCAACGACAGGATCAAGGAGCTTCTGGCAGGAAATACAGTTATCAAGACCATTGTTGTACCGAATAAGCTGGTCAACTTTGTAGTAAAATGAACACATATTTAAAACGTCAGAAAAAAGTATCCTCTCTGCTTGCCAGGGAGGATATTTCTTTATTGGTGCTCTGCGACCGGGAGGGGATGCGTAACTGCAGCATCCGTTACCTTACTGGACATCCATCCGACAGCGTCCTCTTTATCTTTGCCGATGGCAGAACTCTGCTTTTGCCCTGGGACATCAACCTGGCCCAGATAAAGGCAACTGCAACCCAGATCAAGCCCTATAACGATTATGGCAGAACATTAGGACAGGCAGTGGCCAAGGTGCTGGAGGAGGAGATTCTGCCAGTCGGGAGCAGGGTCGAGGTGCCTGCCGAGTTGCCCTATCCTGAGTTCATGAAAATTTCTGCGGACAGCCGTTATCAGTTTGTCTGCCGGGAAGGTGGGCTGACCGCCGCTGTGGAAGATATGCGGCAGATCAAGGATGATGATGAGCTTGCCACACTGCGGAAAGCTTTTGCTATCACCGATTCTATTCTGGACAAGATTGAGGCCGCTGTACGGAAGGGGCAGTGCACCGAGACTGATATTGCCCTGCTGATTGATTGGGAGGCACGCCTTGCCGGAGCCGAGGGAACCGGATTCGAGACCCTGGCTGCGGCGATGGGCAGGAGCTATAACATACACGCATTCCCTGCCTATACTGGTGCCATTATGCCTGCCGACGGCCTTTCTATCATAGATTTCGGCGTAAAGTATGACGGCTACACCAGCGATGTCACCACCACTATAACCCGGAATCTGAATCCTGAGCAGGAGAGGATGGTGAGTGTAATAGAAGGGGCCGTGAAGGTTGCCGAAGGGCTTCTTAAGCCAGCTACTCTTACTACTGAACTGTCCGGTGCAGTGAATGATTATCTGGAGAAGAACGGGTATGTCATGCCTCACAACCTGGGACATGGAATAGGGCTCTATATACATGAGAAGCCGTTCCTCAGGGCAAAGGTGGATCCGGTCAAGCTGGAGAAAGGGATGGTGTTCACCATAGAGCCTGGAATATATGATCCAGAGCTGGGCGGAATACGGCTGGAGAACGATTATCTGATAACCGATAAAGGGTATGAGAAGCTCACCAGGTCCCGGATAATCCACCTGTAGTTCCCGATATGCAGATCCAGGTGAGCCGGTCGGAATAGACTGTGATACCTTCTCCTGTTGCCATGTTTATAAAAATGTTTTCTCCCTCTGTGATTACAAGGTCGTTGATATAACCGCCAGACTGCTCAAACTGCTGTATGCATCCCGGGGTGCCGCTGCACCAGGTGCCGGTGCCGGGGAGGGGCAGGCTCAGGGTATGGCTTTCGGCTTTCTTTATGTAGTTCATGTTGAATATGCCGTAGGAGAGGGCGTAGATTATTTTATCCCGGTTCAGTATCCAGGGGTTGCCCTCTGATTTCTCCAGAAGCTTCTGCTGGAACAATGTGAAGTTGAAGTTCTCTGAGCCTGCCCCTGCAGCCAGGGAAAAGGCTGTGCATTCTGCGCCGAAGCCTTCATCCCAGGTCATGCAGTTGTGGGCTTTCAGGTTGCCATGTACTATAAAACCGGCTGGTTTAAGTTCTCCCCATTGCCCCAGCGGATATGCCAGCACCGCAGTGATCCCTGACACTGGCACCGATGCCTTGAAGCTTTTTCCCTTTGCTGTAAACTCCCTGCGCTTGTCCACCGATGTCACCACCACACGCCAGCTGGTCACTTCCAGTGTCTGCATTTCCTCCGGCAGCTCTGGAATATGGAATGCCACCTCTGTGCTCCTGCTGTCGAACATAGAGCAGGAGGTGAGAAAAAGAGAGAGCAGGGCTGCCAATAACTTATTCATCAGGCTCTCCTCAAACTGTTTCAAGTACAGTTTTAATCATGCTTTTTGCATCCATCAATTGTGTGAATGCAAAGCATTTCTTGCCTAAATCTTTCAGGGAGGCTCCGACATGGTAGATTTCTCTGTTATCAAGTATCAGAAATCTATCATGCACTTTTGATGTATATTTCAAAGACAGATAATGACGCATTTTTACAAAAGCTTCCATAACTTTTATACTTATTTGAATAGCAGTTAAGCTGTGCAGTACCGCAGAAAGCATTGCAATGCCTTGTTCTGTAAATGCATAGTAAAGATATTTTGAATATTTTCCTCTACCGCTTGAAGTCAAATTTTGCGACTTCAAGTTTTCTAAGGTCGCAATTTGCGACCTTAGACGATTTTCAACTTCATTTTGTTCTGATTTTGTAAGCTTGAACATAAACTGCTCGTGGAATCGTTCAATATTTCTTCTTACTGCCTCATTGATTCGTTTTGTTTCCACCCCATACAACTCAGCCAAATCCCTATCCAGCATCACTTGCTGGCCACGGATAAACAGAATCTTGCTCTCGATATTCATTAATTCATTCATACAAGCCTCCTATGGTTTTACTTGTATAAACATAATTTTTTTTCATTTTGATTTGAGTTTTGCTCCACAAATTTCAAAAACTTTATAATTAGTTATTATCCCAGCAATAAGATACCCCTGCTCGGTGGTCCCGCTCCCTGCGGGCCGGGGATACCGCCAGGGGTATCTTTTGCTGGCTTGATTATCGATATTTAGTTTTTGAGGATTTGTTTCGCACTAAGTGGAGGGGGGATTTGGTAAATTGGATGTCGAAATTTGCGACCTCCAATCACTAAGTCAGGCCTTACTGTTCTCTGGTGTTTCGGCTGCTTGGCTGTCGTCTAATTCTGATCCAAAGCCATATATACCGTCTGGTGCTTTCATCGAAGTAGAACTGATTCCAAAGAACTTCTGGAAGAACGCCTTGAATTTTTCTATTATTCGCTCCTTTATCTTAGTTCTTCTGAAAATTGAGGTTGGAGGCATCAGATTCACTATATCAGTTCCGATTGTCTTTATCTCGCCATTTTTGAAAGAGTTCTCAATGAATGTCCTGGTCTTGTCCTCATCAAGATTTTCTTCTTGTATAATCTGGACAAGCTGTTTTTCCTTTTCGTTTTCAATATAGGAATGCCAGCCTGCCATCACATCATCCATATCGTTGATTCTGGTGATAAATATCTCAATAAGCTCTTTCTTGCTTCTGAGTTCCGGTGATGCATCAACGGCTTTCTGGATAGAGATAAGAAGTTCTTTGTCGGTGCAGTGGCTGTCATGATACTTTTTGACAAGGATGAGAATGTAATCAATATTTATCTCAATCTGCCGGATAAGCTCTATCTCAAAGACTATGTCATCAGTTATGTCCTCTTTGTCCGTATCGTTTTTCTTGTTCCGCCATTCATCGCGCAAATCCTGATATCTGCCAAGATAGTCCTGCATATCTCTTTCGTTGATAAGTTCTTTTCCTGCAAAATCATCAAAGGAGGTCAAGAGATTACGCATACGCAGGATTGAACCGAACAAGCAGATGAAGTCTTTCTGATTCTGTTCTCCATCGATTCTAGGAGCAGTCAGAGGGAACTTGCCTGTAAGTTCGTTAATCATATCTACATAACCAGGATGCTTCTTGCTGTTTTGGTCGATATAACCATAGTAGTAATCTTCAAATGTGTGGATAAGAACAATACCAGAGGCGTCCTTATCGCCAAACAGAGCTATTGCGTCATCAACCCGCTTCTGAAGGTTGCGGAAGCAGATAATGTTTCCAAATGTCTTGATACTGTTCAGGATACGGTTTGTCCGGCTGAACGCCTGAATAAGGCCATGCATCTTGAGGTTTTTGTCCACCCACAGGGTGTTAAGGGTTGTAGCGTCAAATCCGGTAAGGAACATATTAACTACAATCAGCAGATCAATTTGTTTGTTTTTCATTCTTAGCGAGACATCTTTATAGTAGTTCTGGAACTTGTCGCCATCGGTGGAATAGTTGGTCTTGAACATTGCGTTGTAATCTTTGATGGCATCGTCCAGAAAGTCTCTGGAAGGTTTGTCCAAGGCAGAAGTGTCTTCTGAGTTTTCCTCGTCCAGTATTCCATCGGCCTCTTCCTCATTTGCCCCATAGCTGAAAATAGTGGCAACCCTAAGCTTTTTAGTGGGGTCAGCCGCCATCTGCTTTTTGAATTCTTCATAATAAAGTTTGGCCATAGGAACAGACGCTACAGCGAAAATGGAATTGAAACCACTTATACGCTGTTGCTGCTTTATTTCATCAACCTTGCCACGGGCTGCAGAAGCTACATCAGAAATGTTGGTCAGTGTGTTAAAGACATAGGATTTATTGCCACGGTAAGTTTTCTGGTCAAAGTGGTCGAGGATATACTGAGTCACCAACTCAATCCGCTTTGGAGCCATAAATGCTTTTTCGCGGTCTATGTCCCATACTTCCTTATCATCGATATCATAGCCCATATCCATTGTTTTGATGTAATCAACGCGGAAAGGAAGAACATTTTTATCATTAATTGCGTCAACAATAGTATAGGTATGCAGCTGGCCGCCGAAAGTCTGCTCTGTGGTAAAGAACTGAGGATTTTTGACCGCACCGGAATTTACAGCAAAAATAGGGGTACCTGTAAAGCCGAAAAGGTGGTACTTCTTGAAGCTTCTAATAATAGCAGCATGCATGTCGCCGAACTGTGAGCGGTGGCATTCGTCGAAGATAATCACATTATGCTTCTGGTAGACTGGATGACTTGGATTTTTCTTTATAAAAGTAGCAAGTTTCTGGATTGTTGTGATTATAATTCTGCACTCATCTTTCTCCAGCTGCTTTTTCAGAATAGCTGTGGAAGTATTACTGTTGGCTGCTCCTTTCTCAAATTTGTCATATTCCTTCATGGTCTGATAATCAAGGTCCTTGCGGTCAACAACAAACAGCACTTTGTCGATATAAGGCAGGTTGGATGCAAGTCGGGCAGTCTTGAAGGAAGTAAGGGTTTTGCCAGAACCGGTTGTGTGCCAGATGTAGCCGCCACCCTCCACACTGCCATATTTCTTGTAATTTGTTGCTATTTCTATTCTGTTAAGGATGCGTTCTGTAGCTGTAATCTGGTATGGGCGCATAACCATAAGCATATTTTCTGATGTGAAGATGCAATATCTGGTAAGGATGTTCAGGATAGTGTGTCTTGCAAAGAATGTTCTAGTAAAATCGATGAGGTCTGGGATTATGGTGTTATTTGCATCTGCCCAATAGGAGGTGAACTCAAAGCTGTTGGATGTCTTGCCCTTCTTTTCTTTGCTGGATGTAGCATCTTTTATAGCGTTAAATCTGGTTGAGTTTGAATAGTATTTTGTGTGGGTTCCATTGCTTATAACAAATATCTGTACATATTCAAAAAGGCCACAGCCAGCCCAGAAAGAGTCGCGCTGATAGCGGTTAATTTGATTAAAAGCCTCGCGGATAGCAACACCGCGCCGTTTCAGTTCAATATGGACCAGTGGCAGGCCGTTTACAAGGATAGTCACATCATAGCGGTTATCATGCTTTGCCCCTTCCTCCTGGCTTACTTTATATTGATTGATAACCTGCAGTTTATTGTTGTGTATATTCTTTTTATCTATAAGTGAAATGTTTTTTGATGACCCGTCATCCCTCTTAAGGACTTTTACGAAATCCTCTTGGATAGTACGGGATTTTTCTACAATCTGTTCATTTGGGTTAGCTATAAATGTGGAAAAGAAAGATTTCCATTCTGAATCGGAGAAAGTGTAATTGTTCAATTCAGAAAGCTTGTTACGCAGGTTGATTATTAAATCTGATTCAGTGTGAATATTCAGGTACTCATAACCCTGCTCTGTGAGCATCTTAATGAACTCTTTCTCAAGCTCAGCCTCGCTCTGATAGCTTCCAGATTTGGTCTTCACCGGCTCGTATTTTGTTATGACTGTATCTTCTGTAGTCTGAGCTACGATGTTGAAATAAGGCATATTATGCTCCTGCTTCTTTAAAATTTAATAGTTTATCCCGATAGTATTCATACTGCTGCTTTCTTGCTGTAAGCTCTGCTGTAAGCTCTGTAAAATTGTCTAAAATGTGAACTATTTCACGTTGAACATCTAGTGGAGGAACGGGAATCTTGATTCTAGCCATAACATTGCTCATTAATTTAGGATTTCCCATGCCACTATTTACATGTTTTGACGCCTCAATTTGTAAAAAATAGAAAGCATATTTGGCTAAAATTTTAGGGTAGATTATTTTTAGTAATCCACAAACATTGGTAACACTAAATTTTCCTTTTCTATAAAAAACTGATCCCGCATTAGCTCCATCAGTAGTCCAAGTAAGGAATTCTCCATCATAGTCAAATGTAGAAATTCTACCGAGCTCTCCGTTGTTTTCTGTTTGGGAAGAATAAACCGGAAAAATACCTGAATTATTTTTAATATAATCTTTTGATATTACACGTCCTCGAGAAATACTACATAATTCATCTATTCTTCTGTACTCCACACCATCAGGACATAGTTCTGCAATCAGTGATTCGAGTTTACTCATTAATCTTTTCTCCCTCGATATCAGCAATAATCTTATCGATTTCTTCTCTGAGAACTTGTTCCCGGGCTACAATTTCCTTGATTTCTGCATTCAGCTTGGTTATATTAATTATTTCCCTGGTATCTTCGGCTTCAACATAAGTTGATACTGATAAATTATAGTCATTCTTGGCTATTTCCTCATAAGGTACTAGTTTGGCAAAATGAGGAATGTCAATGCGGTTTGCAAATGTCTCGACTATCTTCTTGATATTTTCTTGGGTCAGTTTGTTATTGTTAGTAACTTTTATGCATTCATTTGTTGCATCAATAAAGAGTGTCTTGTTATCATTTTTACCCCTCTTCATCACCATAATGCAGGTCGCAATAGATGTACCAAAGAACAAGTTGCTTGGCAACTGAATGATGCAGTCAATAAAGTTGTTATCGACAAGATACTTTCTGATTTTCTGCTCTGCACCGCCCCGGTACATTATGCCAGGGAAACAGACAATCGCTGCAGTACCATTTGGTGCAAGCCAAGCCAGACTATGCATAATGAATGCCATATCTGCCTTGCTCTTGGGTGCCAGCACGCCGGCCGGGGAAAATCTTGGATCGTTGATTAAAAGGGGATTTTCGTCTCCAGCCCATTTGATAGAATAGGGCGGATTGGAAACAATCAGCTCAAAGGGTTCATCGTCCCAATGCTGAGGTGATATAAGGGTGTCATCACAGGCAATGTCGAATTTCTCAAATCCAACATCATGAAGGAACATGTTGATTCGGCACAGGTTATATGTGGTGATATTTATTTCCTGGCCGAAGAAACCATTCTTTATTTTATCCCTGCCCAGCACTTTCTCTGCTTTGAGCAGAAGTGAGCCAGAGCCACAGGCCGGGTCATATACTTTGTTTATCTCTGTTTTTCCTACAGTACCAAGTCTGGTCAACAGTTCTGAAACATCGGCAGGTGTAAAGAATTCACCTCCTGATTTTCCTGCATTGCTGGCATACATGGTCATCAGGTATTCATAGGCATCGCCAAAAGCATCTATATCGTGATTTTTTACATCGCCTAGGTTCATCTCAGCTACACCATTAAGCAACTTTACCAGTTTATCGTTTCTTTTGGCTACAGTTGAACCTAATTTGTTGCTGTTTACATCAAAATCGTCAAAAAGGCCAGCAAAATCACTTTCGGACTGACTTCCTTTTGCAGATTCCTCTATATGCTTGAAAACACGCTCTAATGTTTCATTAAGGTTATCATCAGCAGATGCTCTTTTTCTGACATTGCAGAAAAGTTCACTTGGAGTAATGAAGAATCCCTTCTCTTCTACTAATGTATCTTTTGCTTCTTGAGCTTCTTCATCTGACAGTGTTGCATAGTCAAATCCGGTATTCCCTGATTTCTTCTCGCTCTGATTTACATAATTGGTAAGATTTTCTGAAATGTATCTATAAAACATGGTTCCAAGGACATAATTCTTGAAATCCCAGCCATCTACTGCTCCACGGAGTTCATCAGCAATAGCCCAGATGGCCCTATGGAGTTCTTCTCGTTCCTGTTCTTTCTTTGTATCTGCCATATTAATATTATATATCTATTTTTTTTAATACTACAAGGAAAAAGATTGATTTTTGTTATGGAAGGGATAGGCCTGTGGACTAGATGGAATTTTGTTCCGCTCTGAGCCGCTTCTTCAGCAGGGTGCGCATCTCCTTGAATATGTCGTGGAAGGCGGGGGTGCGGTAGTCGGCGTAGGTCCAGGGGAGGGTCTGGTACTCCTTGTTCACATACATCAGGGTGACTTCGCCATAGATGCCCTTTTGCAGTGGTATCCGGTGCACGTTGTTCTTGGTGGTGGCCAGAATCAGGGAGCTCAGGCTCAGAAGCCCGGGATCCAGGTTTATCTTCCGGTTCCCATCGGCGGCGAACTTTTCCTCAAGCTCATTGGTGCGTATCTTGATGTCAGGCAGCTGGTCGGGGCTCACCAGGTTCAGGAAGGAGTAGAAAAAGCGTTTTATGCCGTTTCCCATCTCCGGCACATAGTAGTCGGTGAAGGTGAAGTCGAACTCCTGGCTCTCGTAGTCTATGGGGCCGAACTCATCCACCAGGATGTGGCGAAGCTCCTCTTTCCTCCCTGGAAGGGTGGAGAGTACTCCCATGATCAGCTTGTTCTTTGCAAATGGCTCAATTGCTCCCATATTTTAAGAATATTAGTTAATCTCTTTTGTTGCAAGTCTATGCAAGTATTGATATAATATATATGTGAAAGATGTACGGATCACTGTGATGCGCATAACTTCCTACCCCGATCTGATTGCCAGGTTTGAGAATCCCATAGAGCACACCTGCGACATGAAAGAGGGTATGGTTTTCATCGCCAAGGGCGGGGATCGCCCGGTTGGATTCTGCGACAGCGCATGGGATTCTGTTCTCCCGTTTGTGAAGGAACTTGCATCTGGCGGCGGGAATTTCTATGACGGCTGGATGAAGAATCCTGGTTCTGCCATGATCTCGTGCAACGACGGTTTCCGTCCTGTAAGCTTTTTATTGGAGGCTGTATGACAGAAAAGATTTTCCCTGCAGATATTAACGAGCTTGCTCCAGTTACGGTATTTCTGGAGGAGGAGCTTGATAAGGCAGAGGCAAACCCAAAGCTTATGGTGACCTTTGCAGTTGCCCTTGAGGAGCTGTTTGTCAATGTGGCCCATTACGCATATCCCGATTCCAAGGGGACGGTCAAGATTGGTATTGACACCTCCGGCGACAGTATTGTGGTGCAGCTTACCGATTCAGGTGTTCCATTCAATCCGGTGGCAATGCCTGACCCGGATATCACTGAGTCTGCAGAAGAGCGCAAGATAGGCGGACTTGGTATCTACATGGTCAAGAAGAGCATGGACAGCATGACCTATGAATACAAGGATAATCAGAATATCCTGACTATTTCGAAGAGGAAATAAGACGTTATGGACATGCTGACAAAGGCTATCTTTTTTGCAACCAAGGCTCATGAGGGACAGATGCGCAAGATGACCAATACTCCCTACATCCTTCATCCTATCGAGGTAGCCTCTATCATTTCCACCATAACCGACGACCAGGATATAATGGCGGCCGGTGTGCTCCACGATGTTATCGAGGACTGCCATATCGATCCTGCCACAATAAAGGAGCTTTTCGGACCCCGGGTTTCTGCCCTGGTGCAGAGCGATTCCGAGGACCGTCTGGATCCCAGGCCTGCTTCCGAGACCTGGATGGAGAGGAAGACCGATTCCTTGCTGATGCTCAAGCATACCAAGGACTTGGGAGTGAAGATAATGTGGATGGGGGATAAGCTTTCCAATATGCGGTCCCTGTACCGTGCCCATAAAAAGCTGGGGAAAGATATGTGGCAGGGGCTGAACCAGAAGGATCCAGCCAAGCAGGAGTGGTATTACAGGACAATAGCAGAATATATTTCCGAGCTTAAGGATACAGTGGCCTACCGGGAGTATATGATTCTGCTGGAGGAAGTTTTCAGTTGACGAGGTTTATATGAGTTTGATTACAACAGATGTGAAAGACAACATTTTTTATATTCAGCTGCACGGCAGGATAGATTCTGCCAATGCTGCCCCGGTGGAAGAGGAAATACTGGAAGCGGTAAGCAGCTGTACATGCCCGGCAGTTGTGATCGACGCAGATGACCTGGCTTATATTTCCAGTGCCGGTCTTCGGGTCGTCCTGCGGCTCCGCAAGAACCGCCCCGAGCTCAAGATCATAAATGCTTCCTCTGCTGTATACGAGATTTTCGAGATGACAGGCTTCACCGAGATGATTCCGGTGGAGAAAGGTTATCGCAAGCTTTCCATAGAGGGATGCGAGGTGATAGGGCAGGGGGCCAACGGAAAGGTCTACCGCCTGGATAAAGACACTATCGTAAAAGTCTATTATAATGCCGATGCCCTGCCCGAAATACAAAGGGAGCGGGAGCTGGCAAGACGGGCCTTCATCCTGGGCATTCCTACTGCCATCCCATATGACGTTGCCAAGGTTGGGGACAGCTACGGATCTGTGTTCGAGCTTCTGAATGCAAAGTCATTCTCCAAGCTGATCGCTTCAGAGCCTGAGAATCTGGATAAATATGTTGAGCTGTATGTAGACCTGCTTAAGAAAATCCACTCCACCGAGGTTAAGCCCGAAGATATGCCGGACCAGCGTGCTGTAGTGATAGACTGGGTCAACTTCCTCAAGGATTATCTGGAGCCTGGCAAATGGGAGAAACTCCACAGCATGGTGGAGGCTGTTCCTGTGAATCACCATATGATCCACGGCGACTACCACACAAAGAACGTGATGATGCAGAACGGCGAGGTGCTGCTGATCGACATGGACACATTGTCACAGGGCGACCCGGTATTTGAGTTTGCCTCAATCTACAATGCCTTTGTGGGGTTCTACGACTTTGATCATGATGCGGCCCTTGACTTCCAGGGGTTTGATTATGATACAACTATTTCAATCTGGAGGAAGATGCTGCCGCTTTACTTCGGCACCACAGATCCAGATGTGCTGAAGGCGGTGGAAAACAAATCTGCCATCCTGGGCTATGCCCGCCTTATGCGGCGTCTTATCCGGAGAAACGGATTCGACACCGAAGAGGGGAGAAAATTAATTGCACATTATAAGAATCAGATAGAGACACGTCTTGATTCTGTTGATAAACTTCAATTTTAAGGGAGGAAGAAAAAATGGAAATTAAAAAGAATAGAGAGGGTGCAAAGCTTACAGTGGCTCTGTCTGGAAGACTTGATACACTTACTGCTCCTCAGATGGAGGAGGTTGTGAAAGGTGATCTGGATGGTGTTACAGAACTCTCCATCGACCTGAAAGACCTTACCTATGTTTCCTCTGCAGGACTCCGGGTGCTTCTTATGGCTCAGAAGACCATGAATGGCAAGAAAGGAACTATGGAAATCTGCAATGTATGCGAGGATATCAAGGAAGTCTTCTCAATCACAGGCTTTGCAGATATTTTTACAATAAAATAATACGGAAGCGGAGGGATTCGAACCCTCGAGCCCCAGAGGAGCTACCTGATTTCGAGTCAGGCCCGTTATGACCACTTCGATACGCTTCCTATAAAATCACTCCCACTCGATGGTGGAGATTGGTTTCGGTGAAAGGTCATAGAGCACTCTGTTGACTCCCTTGACCTCGGACAGAATTCTGTCTGTTATACGGTGCAGCAGCGGATATGGAATCTCTTCTATAGTTGCAGCTGTTGCATCGGTGCTGTTCACGGCTCTTATGATCACCGGCCAGTCCCAGCTCCGTTTTCCGTCGATGATTCCGGTTGATTTGACATCTGGAACGATAGTAAAATACTGCCAAACTTTTCCCTCAAGACCGCCTTTTGCAAACTCTTCCCTAAGAATAGCATCTGATTCCCGGACTGCCTCAAGCCTGTCCCTGGTTATGGCGCCTATGCACCGTACGCCGAGCCCTGGTCCTGGGAATGGCTGGCGGTAAACCATGGTGTCTGGCAGTCCCAGCGCCTTTCCAACAGCCCGCACCTCGTCCTTATAAAGCATCTTCACAGGCTCCACAAGCTCAAAGTCAAGCTCCTTCGGCAGGCCCCCTACATTGTGGTGAGCCTTGACACCCTTGGACTCGGTGATGTCCGGGTAAATAGTTCCCTGGGCCAGGAACTTGATGCCGTCCAGCTTTTTGGCTTCGTCGGCAAACACATCTATAAATTCTTTTCCTATTATCTTCCGCTTCTGCTCAGGGTCGGAAACGCCGGCAAGCTTGGTAAGGAACCGCTCGGTGGCATCTACATAAATAAGGTTTGCATCCATCTGGTGCTTGAACACCTGCACCACCTGCTCAGGCTCGCCCTTGCGCAGAAGTCCGTGGTTCACATGCACGCAGTAAAGCTGCTTCCCGATTGCTTTTATCAAAAGGGCTGCCACAACAGAGCTGTCAACTCCGCCGGAAAGGGCTAAAAGCACCTTGCCGTCGCCCACCTGGGCCTTGATCTCTTTTATTGCTGTCTCAATGTATTTCTCTGCTGTCCAGTCTTTTCCCAGACCGCGCTGTTCAGTAGTTTCTCTTGCCATGTGTTTCTCCTATGCCATTATTTTTACACATTTTTTATTTTTTTTAAACTGGTTTTTTTATAAAAGCGGTGGTATAATCTAAATATGCAAGAATCTGGTGAAATGTATCTGGAGACAATCCTTATCCTCAAAAACAAGCAGGATACAGTCAGGGCAATCGACATTGCCGAGGATATGAAGTTCTCAAAGCCTTCTGTAAGCCGGGCTCTCTCCATCCTTAAGGAAGAGAATTATATTTCTGTTGATGAGAAGGGCTTTATCAAGCTGACCCGGAAGGGGAGCCTGATTGCCAAAAAGATATATGAGCGCCATGTGGTGCTTTCCGACATGCTTATTGCTTTGGGGGTGGATAAGAAAACAGCCCTGGATGATGCTTGCCGGATTGAGCATGTGATCAGCGACCAGTCCTTTGCCGCCATCAAAAAGCATATAGCGGAATACAGAAATAAAAAATAAATCCCTATTTCCACCTGGCCTTTAATTTCTCAAACTGAGCCATCATCCTCTTGTGCGCCTCTTCGGGGCTCTCCTGTTTCTTGTTCTCCTCTGTCTGTATAAGCTCTGCAGGAATTTCCTCCAGAAAACGGGACGGGAGGCATGTAACAGTGTCTCTTAAGTGGTGACGCATCTTGCAGCTGGTTATATACAGCTTGTCCATAGCCCGGGTGACAGCCACATAGAACAGCCGGCGCTCCTCCTCGATGTTGGCCGGGTTCTCCTCCAATGCCCGTGCATGGGGTATTACAGCATCCTCGCAGCCGGCCAGGAACACCACCTTGAACTCAAGCCCCTTGGCGGCGTGGATAGTCATAAGGCCCACCTTGCCTCCCTCGGCATCCTGGTCATCATCCCTGGTTATCAGAGTTATCTTATTCAGATATGAGTATATGCTTTCTTCCTCATCGTTCTCCTGTTCCCACCGGTCCAGCAGGCTTATGAAGGTGAGGATATTCTTATACTTCCATTTGGCCTCTTTCTCATTCTTCTGGTATTCCATCACCAGGTAGTTCCAGTAGTGCAGCTCCTCCACCAGCGCAGTCAGGGTGGCCGCAAGGTTTTTTCCGGAGAGGAATTTGCCCTTGTAGGCAGTTATCATGTTCACAAAATCTTCGTACTTATCCAGCTTCTGCATGGCGGCGAATACAGAGCACTTCTCTTTCTTGCCCAGCTCTGTCACCTGCTCAAGGGCTTTCTTCCCTATGCCCCGGCGGGGTGTGTTTATTATGCGCAGCAGGCTTATGTCGTCGTCCGGGTTTGTGATTACCCTCAGGTATGCGATTATATCCTTTATCTCCTTGCGCTGGAAAAAGCTCTGCCCGCCGGAGACTGCGTAGGGTATTCCCGCCATCAGAAGGGCATCCTCGATAGCGGTGGTGAGACTGTTGGTCCTTACAAGTATGCCGAAGCTGTCGTAGGGGAGATCCTCCTGCATCCGCAGGAGAGAGATGGTGTCTGCTATGAACTGGGCCTCTTTTATCTCGTTGTCAGGGTAGCTCAGCTCAATGGGATTCCCTTCTCCGGACTTGGACCACAGGTTCTTCTTCTTCCGTTTTGTGTTGTGGGCAATTATGCTGTTGGCAGCATCCAGGATGGTGCCGGTGGAGCGGTAGTTCTGCTCCAGCTTTATCTCTTTAACCTCGGGGAAGTCTTTCTCGAACTGCACTATATTCTCGTAGTTGGCACCCCGCCAGGAATAGATGGACTGGTCATCATCCCCCACCACACAGATGTTCCTGCTCTCCTCTGCCAACAGATAGACAAGGTCGTACTGGATTCTTGATGTGTCCTGGAACTCATCCACCATGATGTAACGGTATCTTTTCCTGTACTTTCCAAGCACTTCAGGATGCTCCTTGAAAAGCTTTATGGGAAGCACAATCAGGTCGTCGAAATCAACTGCATTGTAGAGCTTCAGGAGCTCGTTGTATTCCTGATAGATAGGCCGGTATAGCCCTGTATCGGCGTCCCAGCGGGCTCTTCCGGTCTTGATGTCGGAAAAAAGATTCGCCAGGTCGTAGAGGTTCAGATCCGCAGGGTCTATCTTGAGGGATCTGGCAGTCTCCTTTATAAGGGCCATCTTGTCGGCCTGGTCGTATATGCTGAAGTTCTCTTTGAAGCCCAGGTGGCTTATGCTCTCCCGCAGCACCTTGACTCCGAAGGCATGGAATGTGGATATGGTCAGCATAGGAAGCTTTCTTCCCACCAGCTCCTTCACCCGGTCGCCCATCTCCCGGGCCGCCTTGTTTGTGAAGGTGAGGGCCAGGATTGCAGACTGGGGTATGCCCTTGTCCAGCATGTTTGCGATCCGGTAGGTGATGGTTCTTGTCTTCCCGCTGCCGGCACCGGCTATTACCAGGAAAGCTCCTTCGGTCTCCCGGGCAGTCAGGCACTGCTGGGGATTAAGTTTATGCTCTAAGTCTATCATGATGTCACACTTGTTTTGTAAAGAAAGAGAATGCCTCTATGCCGTAGTAGGCGATTACCGATACAATGATGCCGGCGATTGCCACACCTGCCAGGACGGCAGGGAGTATCTGCCGCTTCTTCATCCCCAGAACCCATGCTCCCAATGTTCCGGTTATGGCGCCGGTGACCGGCAGGGGGATGGCCACAAAGACTGTGAGTCCCCAGGTGCCGTATTTATCTAGGTTCGGCCCCACCTTTCTTCTTGCCCTCTCTATGAATGAGTCGAAGAATCTTCTATATAAGCTGATATGGTAGAACAGCTTGTGGAGAGTATTCAGGAATATAAGCACCAGGATGCTGGCCAGGAAGTTCATGGTTACGCAGAAAAGGTAGGCCCACACCACCGGCATTCCCTTGGCCAGGGCAAAGGGAATTGCCCCCCGGAGCTCGGAGATGGGTGCTATGGACAAAAGAGCTGTTATAAGAAGATTGGAGAATGACATGCTTTCAGCTGTTCCTCTTCTTTAAGATGAGCTGCACCGCCTCATAGAAGCCTTCGCCCGATTCCTTCTGGGTTATGTACCGTGGCTTGTATGTTATTTTGTCCAGGAAGTTCTTTATGTTGGCCACTGCTATGGAATGGTGCAGCGCCTTGAACATAGGCTCGTCGTTGGGGCTGTCTCCTGCAAAGATGATCTCCTCCTGCAGGTCCTCCAGTGTCTTGCCTGTAAAATCGTTTATGAATGTGTTGAAGCAGGAGACCTTGTCGTAGTCGCCGTACCAGCAGTTCACATGGATGCTGGAAACCTTGGCTGTGGTCCCTTCCTCTGCCGCTATCTGGCAAATCCTGTCAATCTGATCCTGAGGAAGCCTCTTCACATCCTCGCAGAAGTCTATGGCCAGGTCTGCAGTACGGAACTCCTGGTCCGATGCTATGCCGCAGCCAGGCACCTCCTTGAGCACCCGCTGCCTCAGATGCTGGAGCCGCTTTCTCGATTCTGCCCGCTTCTCGTCCGAGTCCACATAGCGGCGTATGAATTTGCGGTTTACCTCGTCGTAGGAATAGTAGAAGGCGCCGTTCTCCCCCACAACTCCGGCCACCGGCCACATCCGGGCTATCATGTCGCACCATCCGGCGGGGCGGCCTGTAACAGGGACAAACTTGATGCCGTTCGCCTTGAGTTCCCACATGGCGTCGAATGTGGTGGCCGGCAGTTTGCCATGGGTGGTTATAGTATCATCAATATCTGCAAAGAAAATAGAAAGGCGCTTGCAGAAAGAGCTGTCGATATTTGTAATGCTTGTGGGTTCCATATAATCTCCAGATATTTTATAGCATAAAAAAGGCAGACTTGTTAAGTCTGCCTATGAGCATTGATTATTTAGGATTACTGATCACTCAATAAGACCTGACCAGAACTTAACTGCCTGCTTGAGAGCAGGGATAGAGTCGGAATACATTCCTCTCTGATAGAGCTGCTCGCCCATAGCGAAGATCTGAACACCCTTTGTCCAAGGCTCTTTTGTCTTCTTGTCTTCTGGAACTTTCTCTCTCAGATCAAGTCCTGTGAAGTAGAGGCCCTTTGCATTGTATTCGTCGTTTGCAACTACAGGAGCTGTCTTCTCGTCAACAAGGCCAGACCAGAATTTCTTTGCCTGTCCAAGTGCTGGAAGGGACTCTGTGTACATTCCCTTCTGATAGAGCTGCTCGCCCATAGCGAAAATCTGAACGCCCTTTGTCCAAGGCTCTACATTCTTCTTATCCTCTGGAACCTTGCCCTCAAGGTCCTTACATGTATAGTAGAGACCTGTTGCTGCATTCTGGTCAACAGCTGCATTTCCACCTGCTGCGGCAGATTTGCCTGTTGTACCGCAGGAAACAAACAGTCCCACGATAAGGATGAGAGATACCAATAATGCTAAACTTCTTTTCATTTTTTCCCCCTAATGATTTGTGTAAAATGCATATTGTACATTTACTTGGTTATCATCAATAATTATCACCTATGGATATAAAAAATGGCAAGGAAAATATTTTTATTAAAAATTTGGCATTGATAACCAAAAATTATCAAAAAATATCTTCACTTGCCAACTGTCAGCGGCTGTCAAATAAAATCAATTATTTGCAGCAGGAACACTTCTTTGGAAATGGAACCTTGCATCCGCAAGCCTTCAGGGCAGCCTTGAGCTCTTTCATAGCAGCCTTAACGTCTGCTGGTGTGTTAGCTCCCAGGTTGCAGAGTCTGAATGTAGGCAGGTTTCCGATCTTTCCAGGATAGATTGTGATTCC
>JAFXTY010000046.1 GCA_017535435.1 Spirochaetia bacterium
AGAGAGGGAAAGAAGGAGAAGGTTACTAAGCTTTATACAGCGGTAGGAAAGAAGCTGGTTGACCTTAACGAGCTTGTTGCAGGTGATATCGGTATCGCATCCAAGATGCCTCTTACCCTGACTAACGACACAATGTTCACAGGCGAGCTCAAGGACACATTCATCAAGCTGCGTCTGCCGACCCCTACATACGAGGTTTCTGTATCTGCCAACGACAAGAAGAACGAGGACAAGCTGGCACAGTTCATGCAGAAGGCTTCAACAGAGGATAACACATTCCGTATCTCCTACAACAAGGAGACAGCCGAGACTATCGTATCCGGAATGGGCGAACTCCAGGTCAACATGATCCTGGACAAGATCCAGAACAACCAGAAGATTGGTATCACCACCAAGATTCCACAGGTTGCTTACCGGGAGACAGTGACCAAGAAGGCATCCGGCAGCTTCCGTCATAAGAAGCAGTCTGGCGGTCATGGTCAGTTTGCAGAGGTTCATTTCGAGATTCAGCCTATCGAGAGAGGCGAGTATCTCAGATTTATCAACACCATCAAGGGTGGTGCAGTTTCCAAGGGTTATATCCCTGGAATTGAGAAGGGAATTGCGGAAGGAATGCAGGAAGGTGTTCTTGCAGGATATCCGGTTGTAGATATAGAAGTAAACCTGTTCGATGGAAAAGAGCATCCTGTCGACTCATCAGAAATGGCATTCAAGCTTGCAGCCAAAGGCTGTCTTAAGGATGTCATTGAAAAGGCTTCACCTGTTCTCCTGGAGCCTATCATGAAACTCACAGTATTTGTCGACGATCAGTATCTGGGTGATGTTCTTTCTGACCTGAGTTCCAAGCGTGGTAGAGTGCTTGGTCAGGACAGCATTGGTGGTGGTATGCAGCAGGTAAATGCAGAAGTTCCACAGTCTGAGCTTCTGAGATATGCTATTGACCTGCGCTCACTCACATCAGGAACCGGCTCCTTCGAGGTTGAATTCGATCACTACAGCCCGATAAACGGCAAGATTGCTGATGCTGTTATTGCAGAGGCAAAGGCTAAGAGAGAGGCAGCACAGGCTTAAATGTCCCCAAGCCCAAGAGGCTATGGTCAATCTCTTATGTTTCAATTCCGACCCCGGTGTTTTCACCGGGGTTTTTACTAGGTATACCGTATGAAGAAAATTGCAATATATGGGAAAGGGGGAATCGGAAAATCCACCGTGACCTCCAATATATCCGCAGCTCTTGCAGTAAGAGGCTTCAAGGTCATGCAGATAGGCTGCGACCCTAAGGCTGATTCCACAATCAACCTGATGCATGGCAAACAGCTTGAGCCTGTCCTCAATTACATGAGGGACCATGATTCCAACCCTAAGATTGAGGATATAATTCACACCGGTTTCTCCGGAGTCATGTGCATGGAGACAGGTGGTCCCACACCTGGACTTGGCTGTGCAGGAAGAGGAATAATAGCCACATTCCAGCTTATGGACGAGCTTAATGTCTTCGATACCCTTAAGCCAGATGTAGTGCTCTACGATGTCCTTGGGGATGTGGTGTGCGGAGGCTTTGCCGCTCCTATACGGGAAGGCTATGCCCAGGACATATACATTGTCACCTCCGGCGAGAAGATGTCTCTGTTTGCTGCCAACAATATACGTACAGCTGTAAAGAACTTTGAGGAAAGGGGCTATGCCCGCGTCAGGGGAATAATCTTCAATTCCCGTGGCCTTAAGGGGGAGGAGGAGAAGGTACAGACCTTTGCCGACAGCATAGGGGTTCCTGTCATAGGACATCTGCCCCGGTCCCAGGAGATAATGGATTTTGAGGATAAGGGAATGACTGTTGTGGAGGGAAATCCCGACATCCCTATAAGCAGAGAGTTTTTCTCGATTGCAGATAAAATAATGAAGTGTAAGGGCAATGAGTGCTGAATTCAGGACTATAAAACAGCTTGCATCTGAAGAGAGACAGAATAAATCGGTGAGCGTGTTCGGCGGCTGCTGGCTCCACTATAATGGACCAGGCAGTTCCGGCTTCGGAGTGAAACGTACAGCTATGCTGCTGCCCGAAAGCGCAATGCTTATGGTGGGCCCTATGGGATGCAGCCGCTCCGGAACAGTTGTGGCTGAGAAATATGGCTTTGCACACCGTATGTTCTATCTTAACCTTGACGACAGGAGCATCGCCCTTGGCTCATATTTAAAGAAAATACCTGAGGCAGTTCAATATATAAAAGAGTTGGGCCAGTTCAAGGCAGTCCTTATCTGCATGACATGTCTGGATGCCCTTCTTGGAACAGACCTTGCAGGATTGGGTAAAAAGATAAGTGCTCAGGTTGGCATTCCTGTAACCACCACCTTCATGGATCCTATTGTAAGGGATGGAAACTACGGACCCATGGTCCAGGTCCGCCAGGCCATAACAAACTGCTTTGAGGCTTGGGAAAATGTTCCAGAGGGGAAAGATGCAATCAATCTTCTTGGAACCTTTGCTCCACTTGAGAATGGAAGTGAGCTTTTTGCTCTTCTGGCGGGAACTGGTATAAAAGAGATAAAGACAGTGGCAGGCTGCAGCAGCTTTGAGGAACTGCAGAAGATGGGCTGTTCCAGAGCCAACCTGATAGTGCATCCACAGGCTGCCGCATGCGGTGCTGACCTGGAAAAACGCCTTGGTATGCCTTATATTAAGCTGTTCACATCCTATGTGCCTGACATAATAGAAGAGAATTATAAAAAGCTGAGCAGTTTCCTTGAAACTCAGATCTGCTGCAGAAAAGAAAAGCAGGCGACAGAAAAAGCGTTAAGCGAGTTTGCCCGGAAGTATAGGGGCAAAAGGATTGCAGTGGGGGAGGCTGTCTGTGGCAACCCCTTCGATATTGCCCTTATGCTGCTTGGTGCCGAAATAGAGGTGCCCTTTGTATTCAGAGATATGATTCATCCCGAGGACTGGGATCTGATTGCTGCTTTGAACAAGGTGGCACCCGAGCTGAAGGTCTATTCCGGTGTGCATCCTTCCACTGCAGCCTGCCCAGCCACATTGCCCCAGGCCGATCTTATGCTGGGTCTGGATGCTGGTTATTATAATCAGAGTGCAGTAATCGCCGCCTGGCCCTTTGACAGGACTTTCTACGGCTTTGACGGCATACATGCGCTGCTGGAAATTATGGATTCTGCCTTCTTGAACCCCAAGGGACACAGAGAGCAGATGCAAGGGACATATTTGACGGTGTAGAGGGCAGGTATGAAAGGATTCTTCAGATATTTGGCACCCTTTGCTCCCGATTACTCAGGGGCAGTCTCGGCGCTGTATGCTGCAGGCGGCCTTGTGGTGCTGTGCGATCCAGGCGGCTGCTCCGGCAATGTGGCTGGCTACGACGAGCCCCGGTTCTATGGTGATAAGGTGTGCTTCTACAGCGCTGCCATAAGAGAGATGGACACTATCTTCGGCAGGGATGACATGCTTAAGAGAAAGATATGCGCCGCAGCCGCCCTAGGTAAATACAAGTTTATTGCTCTGATAGGTACGCCGGCTGTCTCTGTCATCGGAACAGACCTGGCTGCTTCCGCAAAGGCAGTGGAGCAGGAGACCGGCATTCCTTCATTCAGCGTGAACACATCGGGAATGGAGAATTACTCCTTCGGCGAAGCCAAGGCAGTTATGGCTTATGTAAAGAAGTTCTTGCCGGAATTTTCCAGCGCTGCTGTATTCGGTGCAACACCTCTCAACAGGGCCTTTGATGATGACCTTGCCTCCCTTGCATCAGAAAGGGTTCCCAAAGAAAATGTCTGCTATTCTGCCGGGGCTTTGGCAGCATGCCGTTTCATAAAGGAAAAATTTGGAATTCCTTACAGGCTCAGCTATCCTGAAAGTCCATCCTTGGTAAAGGCTGCCGAAGAGGCTGGCAGGGCAAAGCATATACTTATAGTGCACCAGCAGGGGGTAGGTAATACTCTGCGTAATATTATAAGACGCACCTCCGATGCCCATATTATTGTAGGCAGCTTCTTCCTGCAGGATGCAGAGTTTGCCGAGGAGCAGGATCTCTTCTTCCAGGGGGAGGACGAACTTACCACCACCTCCAAAGAGGCAGACCTTATATATGCTGACCCCATGTATAAAAGGGCGCTCTCTCCCGAGGCAAAGCTTGTTCCACTGGTTCACTGTGCTTTGTCCGGCTGTTGATCCCATGGTTGCTACATGATGCAATTTGTTGTAGGATATAGTTATGAATAAGAAAGAATCTGCTGTGAAAGAGCTTATGATGTTTTATCCCCGTCTTCTGGCTGGGTTGCTGACTATGCTCCTTACAGCTGCGGCTGGTGTTGCCCTGGCTGCAATAGTGGTATACCCGCTATGGAGCACTGCAATCCATTCCAAGGCTGCCTACAACTGGTTCATCCTGCTGTGTGTGATTTTGGCTTTGATCATCATACCGGCAATACGGATCCGAGGCCTTAGAAAAGCGGGTGTTGGCGCTGGAGATATAGTAAGACACCACATTCTGCCAGTGGTAGTACGCATTATTTATTCCTTCCTTTTATTCATGTCGGCTGTCCTTTCATGGATGTTCTTTGCCAACGGATATATCCCCGGAGGAGTTGCCGCAATCATCTTCATCCTGCTTATCACAGGAATTTTCAAAATATATTTGAAAAAATAAAAAAAGCTTAATATATTTTTCTCATGTTCCGATAATAAAAGTGTCGAGGCAATATAGTTCCCCTCCCAGTTAACTATTTGCAATTCGAATCTAGGCTGATTTTTCAATCAGCCTTTTTTTTGTCCATCCCTTCTAAATAGTTGTTTTTTATATAATTTTTATATATAATTTTTTATATGTTGCAGAAAGTTGTCGAGGCTATATTCGGTTCCAAGCATGACAGGGATTTAAAGGCCCTTCTTCCTATTCTACATAAGGTGAACAAGAAGGAAAGCTGGGCAATGTCCCTTAAGGACCATGAGTTCAAGGAAGTGACCCAGAGCTTCAGAGGGCGGCTCAGTGCGGGGGAGACCCTGGACGATATTCTGCCTGAGGCTTTTGCACTGTGCCGGGAGGCATCCCGCAGGGTGCTGGGCGAGCGCCCTTATGATGTCCAGATTATGGGTGGAATAGTTCTTCATCAAGGTAAGATAACCGAGATGAAGACCGGTGAGGGAAAGACTCTTGCCAGTGTAACTGCAGCATACCTTAACGCCCTTTCCGGCAAGGGTGTCCACATTGTGACAGTAAACGACTACCTGGCCGAGCGGGATGCCCAGTGGATGGGCAAGGTTCATAAATTCCTTGGGATAACTGTAGGCACAGTCCTTTCCAACATGGATTTTGCTGCCAAGAAAGCGGCCTATAACTGCGACATAACTTATGCCACCAACAACGAACTGGGCTTCGACTATCTCCGTGACAACATGCGCTGGAGCGACGACCAGAAGGTGCAGCGTGGACACAATTTTGCCATTGTGGACGAGATAGACTCCATCCTTATCGACGAGGCCAGGACACCTCTTATTATTTCCGGTGCGGCCGAGGACGATACCAGCAAGTTCTATCAGGTGGACAAGCTTATCCACTATCTTGATGAATGCAAAAAGAATCCCGAGACCGGCGAGTATCCGGAGGATGAAAAGGATCTGGTGGGGGATTATAAGCTGGAAGAGAAGACCAAGCACGTTGTATTTACCAACGACGGTATGAACAAGATAGAGGCTCTTCTGCTTAAAAATAAATTTATTGAGGACTCTCTCTTCACCGACGACAATTTCGAGTATGTCCATTACTTTACCCAGGCTCTTAAAGCCCACAAGCTGTTCCACCGTGATGTGGACTATGTAGTGCAGGCCGGGGAGGTGCAGATAGTAGATGAGTTCACCGGCCGTATCCTTACTGGAAGACGCTATTCCGACGGTCTCCACCAGGCTATCGAGGCCAAGGAGAAGATCAAGGTTGCACGGAAGAACAGGACTCATGCCACCATCACATTCCAGAATTACTTCAGAATGTACGACAAGCTCTCCGGTATGACAGGTACTGCAGATACCGAGGCACGGGAGTTCACCAAGATCTACGACCTGGATGTTGTTGTACTTCCTACAAACCGCCCTGTTATCAGGGAGGATATGGATGACGAGATCTATCTTAACGAGGATTATAAGTTCAAGGCTATCTGCGACGAAATATCAGCAGCTCATACAAAAGGGCAGCCAGTGTTGGTGGGCACAGTCTCCATCGAGAAGTCGGAGCAGCTTTCATCTCTTTTGACCAAGAGGGGAATCCGCCATGAGGTATTGAATGCCAAGAACCATGCCCGGGAGGCTATGATTATTTCCGAGGCCGGTGCCAAAGGCTCTGTCACCATTGCCACCAACATGGCTGGCCGTGGTACCGATATCAAGCTGGGAGGCAACCCTGAGTTCATGGCCCGCAAGATGTGCGGCACCGATGCAGAGCCGGAGGAATACGAGAAAGCCCTTTCCAAGGCTACCGAAAAATGGAAGGTGGACTACGAGGAGGTAAAATCTCTTGGCGGTCTTTATGTAATCGGTACCGAGCGCCATGAGTCACGGCGTATCGACAACCAGCTCCGGGGCCGTTCCGGACGTCAGGGAGATCCGGGAAAATCCAAGTTCTACATCTCTCTGGACGACACCCTTATGCGTCTTTTCGGCGGTGACAACCTTAAGTCCATGATGGCCCGCATCGGGATGAAAGGTGATGAGCCTATCCACCATCCATGGATAAGCAAGTCCATAGAGAATGCCCAGAAACGGGTGGAGGAGCGGAACTACGAGATCCGTAAGCACCTTCTTGATTATGACAATGTGCTCAGCGAACATCGTAAATATATTTACTCCAAGCGGGAGGAAGTTCTTGCCGACAAAGACTTCATCGGCCATATCAAGGGTATTATCGCAGAGTTTGCCGACGATCTCTTCGAGGGAACCAAAGAGATGTCAGAGGTTCCGGAGATCATAAACCGGTTCAGGGAGACTCTCTATTATACACCCGATGCCCATATAGATGTGACTAAGTCTGAGACCCTGTCTGATCTTAAGCAGGCGATTCTGGACAATATTTACAGCGAGATGGATGACAAGGCTTCCAAGGTGGGTGTGGAGAACTTCAATATGTTTGCCCGGATGGAATACCTACGTCTTATTGATATCAAGTGGCAGGAGCACCTGGAGAACCTGGATGCGCTCCGGGAAGCTGTGAATCTGCGGGCCTACGGCCAGAAGAATCCGCTCCTTGAGTACAAGCTGGAGGGCTTTGATATCTTTGACAAGATGATAGATGATATCCGCAAGGTGATTGTCCGCAAAGTCATCAATGTAAAGGTTGAACGGTATTCAGAACAGCCTCAGCGGACCCAGGCTGCATCGGTGGCAACCCACCAGGAGTCCTCTCAGTTCGATTCCCACAGAAATATGGCATCCCAGAGCGGAGCAGTCACTTCAAATCCCACAGGGAATGTGCAGGTAATCCGCAGCACCCCTAAAGTTGGCCGGAACGACCCATGCCCCTGCGGCAGCGGCAAGAAATACAAGCACTGTCATGGTGCATAAGGAGAGCATAAATGATTAATACAGTAACTGAAATTGATGATATGGTGGCACTTAAGAATGTGCTTATCAGCGTTTCAGATAAAACAGGGCTGGAAGAGTTTGTGAAAGGTCTTATCCAGGTCAATCCTGATATCAAGATTTATTCTACAGGCGGTACCTACACCGCAATCAAAGGGTGGCTGGGCGCTGTTGCAGATAAGAACCTTATCCAGGTTTCCGACTACACAAAGCAGCCCGAGATGCAGGGCGGTCTTGTGAAGACACTGGACTTCAAGATTTACCTTGGAATTCTTTCCGAGACCTACAACGATGCCCACAAGAAGGACATTGCCCGGACCAATGCAACAATCTTTGACATGATAGTTGTAAACCTCTATCCATTCGAGAAGACAGTGGCAAAGGCAGAGTCCACATCAGAGAATGCCCGTGGAAACATCGATATCGGAGGTCCATGCATGCTCCGTGCATCTGCCAAGAACTTCCTCCGTGTGGCTTCTGTGACAGATCCGGCTGATTATCCGGTGCTTCTCAAGAACCTTAAGGCCCAGAAGGGTGCATTGAGCTTTGCACAGCGGTTTGAGCTGGCTAAAAAGACATTCAGCACCACAGCAAAGTATGATACAGCAATCAGCGCATATCTTGCCGGTCTTGCACCGGCCGATGCCGCCAAAGTATATAATCTTCACTAAGGAGTCAAGCTATGGCAGAAAATCTTAAGGATATGTACAAGAATATCAACAAAGACTCTTTCCCCCAGTTCATGGATATAAGCTTCAGGAATTCTGACAGCGACAAGCAGACCCTTTTTTACGAGAAGGTGCAGTGGGATATCGGTGGCGAGAAGCTGGGACTCCGGTACGGCGAGAACCCTGACCAGCCTGCAGCCATGTACAAACTTATAAACGGAAACCTTGCCATCGGCGGGGTGGAGACAATTCTCCAGGGCCGCTATCTGGCCTCTGATGTGGAGCTTCTCCAGTCCGGCAAGCATCCGGGAAAAATCAATATCACCGATGTGGACAACGGACTCAATATCCTCCGCTACTTTACCGACACACCATGCAGCGTAATCATAAAGCACAACAACCCATCCGGTGTGGCGAAGGGAGAGACACTGGCCGATGCCTTCCATAAATCTCTTATGGCAGACCGAATTGCCGCATTCGGTGGTGCTGTAATCCTTAACAGAGAGGTGGATCTGGAGACCGCTGAACTGGTGACAGAGGGCTATGTCGAGGTAGTTGCAGCCCCTGAGTTCTCCCCGAAGGCTTTCGAGCTTTTCCAGACCAAGAAGAACCTCCGTGTCATGAGGATCAAGAACATAGATAAGCTCCAGGACTTTGCCTATTCCAGGTTCATGGATTTCAAGTCTATTCTGGACGGCGGTGTCATCGCCCAGTGGTCATATCTGCCCAAGGCCCGCAGAAAAGAGGATTTTCTCCCTGCTGTGTGTGAATACAAAGGGACCGAATACAGAGTTAACCGTCAGCCCACCGACAAGGAGTTCGAGGACATCATCTTTGGCTGGCTGGTGGAAAGCGGTGTCACAAGCAACTCTGTCATCTATGTAAAAGACGGCGTTACCGTAGGAATCGGGACTGGCGAGCAGGACCGGGTAGGTGTCGCCGAGATTGCCCGTGACAAGGCATATAAGAAGATGTGCGACCGTATCTGCTGGGATCTCTACGAGAAGTCCTGGTACGAGCTCAAAGACCCGGAAAAGCGCGCTTCCATCGAGTCTGTGGTAAATGATGAGCACGGTGGCCTTAAGGGAAGCATAATGGTTTCCGATGCCTTCTTCCCGTTCCGTGACGGAATCGACATCGGTCTTAAAGAGGGTGTCACCGCTGTGGTTCAGCCTGGCGGTTCTCTCCGTGACTTTGAATCTATCGAAGCCTGCAACGAATATAATGCCGCCATGGTCTACACAGGCCAGAGGAGTTTCCGGCACTGATGAACAAGGCCAAGGTCCGCTACATAATCCTTTTTTCACTCCTGACCTGCTTCCTTATCGGTCTTTTAGTGTTCAATATTGTGACGCTCCAGGCTGTCAAGAAGCTTTCTGCCTCTGCAAAGGAGACAGCTGCCGCAGTAGGAAATCTGGATTATACCCTGCAGAACATGGGGGAGGACCTGTCCGATGCACGGAATGTGCTTGGCCTTAAGATAAACAGCTATGGCTCTGATCTGACCCAGGAGACTCCTGAGGCACCTGCCGATGATTATGCTTACTACTACAGCGCCCTGGACCAGCTGATGTCTGAGTTCAGCGAATCCATGCTGCGGAAAGGGTGTTCCTATTTCATGGAATCCAAGGAATGCCTGGACCTTTATCGCACCCATAACCTGGCACCGGTGCAGAAAGGGAGGGAGATACTCCTTTCCAGCGGCAATAAGCTGTTCTACAGACTCTCTATCCTGCCGTACACCACCGGAGGCAAGGTCCAGTTCGATGCCGAGACCTTTGACAAGGTGTCTGCTGCAAAAATAAGCACAGACAAGGAGCTCGCCTCTTTTATCGAAGCCAACAACATCCGCATTCATGCCCATTACGCACATATGGAGCCTGTGGCAAAGAAACTGGACCAGTTTTCCAGGAATCAGCAGCTCCTTTCCTATCTTTCAGAGCATAAGCTTTATATTAAGAAAAGGGCAGATGAGGCTGTCCAGACCGGTTACGACATCCGCCGCAACGACGGCTCGCTCCTCTGCAGCATGCTGCTGGACCTGGTGGATGGCAATATCTCACTTGGAAATATAAAATGCAAGGATACTGATGAGCTTTGGGAAGACCTGCTTAAGCTTCACACTCTGTTTGATGTCCGTACTGTGTCTGAAAAAAAGACCGAATCTAAGCTGGAAGAGCTTTCTGCCATGGTCAAGGATCCTGCATTCATGGCATTCCTGGATACAAAAGGGTTCACAATGGCCCAGGAACCTAAGGATAACGAGGAAAGCTATGATTTTGCCATCACCGACAGGGGAGGCTTTAAAATAGGCACCCTCTCCCTGGAGAAGGATACCGGCGAGGTCTACCTGTTTGACAGCGACAATGTGGTTGTCTCCTCCGTAAAAAAAAACTGAATTTTAAAACAGGTGCAGACTCAGATGGTAAATATACCATACTTATATGCGGTATGAACCAGAGAAATACCGACACCCTGATTGTGGCAACCCTGGATCTGAATCTCAACAAAGCCACCCTTGTAAGCCTGCCCCGTGACCTGTTCTATAAAAGGACCAAGATAAACAGCATTTACCGCCGTTTCGGTGCTGATGTCCTGAAAAATACTATATCCGAGATTACAGGACTTGCAATTGATAAATATGTGATGGTGGATATGTATGCCTTTGCCGAGCTGGTGAATGTTCTCGGAGGCATAGATGTGGAGCTTACCGAGCCTCTGGTGGATCCCACATACCGTGTGAGGGATGAGAACGGCAAGTGGTCGACCCTTTACTATCCTGCTGGAGTGCATCATGTGAATGGTGTGCAGGCTCTCCGTATAGCCAGAGCCCGTCATTATACCCCGGTATTCTCCCGGGATATGCGTCAGCAGCAGATTCTTAAGGCTGTAAGGAACAAGCTCCTTTCCATAGGTCTTACCGATATAAACCAGCTGAGCCGTATCATCAAGCTGGGCTTCAAATATGTGGAAACCGATATTTCATGGCTTGAGGCCTTCAGCCTGTACCGCAGCTATCAGGATGTTACCATAAACCAGGCTGTGCTGAGCACAGGCAATGTGCTGTATGCAACTTACACCAATCTGCTGGCCACCGGCCTTGCAGAGGATCAGGTGGACGAGGACTTCGACAAAGGGGCCTGGATAGTTGTTCCCCTTGACAACGACTGGAAAGTTGTTAAAAAATTCATTGAGGAAAAGATTGCTGAATGAAAAAGTATTTTATTGAGACATACGGCTGTCAGATGAACAAGGCGGAATCCGACTCCCTGGAGCTTATATTGAGGCGCAGAGGGTGGGAGAGTGTGCCCTCTGACATAGAAGCTGATCTCATAATCATAAACACCTGTTCGGTGCGCCAGACTGCAGAGGACCGCATCTGGGGCCGCATAGGCTACTTCAAGAAGCTTAAGGAGAGCCACAGCTTCAAGCTGGTCATAATAGGATGTATGGCCCAGCGGGTCAAGGAGGAGCTCTACACCACCTGCAGAGGGACTGTGGACCTGGTGCTGGGAACCCTGGAGAAGAACAACATCCTTGAGTATCTTGAGGGGCTGCCGGAGGAGGAGAGCAGCACCTACACCTTCCAGGAATATCATTCCGATGGAAAGAGCTTCAAGACTTTTGTCCCCATAATGCATGGCTGCAACAACTTCTGCTCCTACTGCATCGTCCCATATGTGCGGGGCCGGGAGGTGTCCCGGAGTGCCGAGGAGATTCTCCACGAGATTGAGTTCCTTGAGCAGCACAATGTGAAGGAGATAACCCTTTTAGGGCAGAATGTGAACTCCTACCGGGGGACATACAAGGGGAAGGAGATATCATTCCCTGAGCTTCTGGAACTTATCTGCGGACATATAGATTCCATAGGCTGGGTGCGGTTCCTATCATCCCATCCCAAGGATTTCAGCTCATATCTTATCGACACCATAGCGGCCAATCCCCAGGTATGCCGTCATATACATCTGCCGGTGCAGCATGGCAGCAACCGTATTCTTGGTCTTATGAACCGGCGTTACACAAGGGAGCACTATCTGGACATCGTGTCAGAGATAAAAGAAAAGGTCCCCGGTGTCTCCCTTACCACTGACATCCTCATAGGGTTCCCGGGGGAGACTGAGGAGGATCTGGAGGCTACACTGGATCTTATGCGGAAGGTGCAGTTTATTGATGCCTATACCTATTATTATAATCCCCGGGAAGGGACTAAAGCCTGCACCATGGCAGACAGCCTGCCCCTTGAGACCAAGCTTAAGCGGCTGGAGAAGGTCATAGCTCTGCAACACCGTATAAGCGCTGAGGAAAAGGAGAAGAAGGTAGGACAGGTGCGGCGTGTTCTGGTGGAATCTGTCTCCAAGAAGGATGAAAAAGAGATGCTGGGACGCACAGAGGGGGACGAGATGGTTGTTTTTCCCGAAAAATGTGATACAATAGGGAAGTTCTTAGATGTTAAGCTGCTTTCCTGCAATGGAAATACATTCAAAGGAGTGAGAGTATGAGATTCAGGATGATTCTGTTTATTATCTTCATCTGCTTTTATGCGCTGTTTGCTGCGCTCAACCTTTCCAACGCCACCGATATCAACTTCGGTTTCACCTCCTTCAGCCATGTGCCCATATTCCTCTCTGTGACAGTGGCATTTGCATTAGGAGCCATATTCATGCTTCCTTTTATGTTCGGACGCAAGAAAGAGAAGAAGGAAAAGCCTGTAAAGGAAAAGAAGAAAAAAGGGAAGGAGAAGGATATTCCCGTTGAGCATTCTGAAAACAATCTTCCGTTATAATTTAATCCTCATCCTGCTGCTTTTATCCACATCCCTGTGGGGAGCCGACCTGAACCAGTACTATAAGACTGTCCAGAACAGCAAGGAAGTTCCTGACAGGGCTCTGAACGAGATTTTCAGACAGGAGACCAGCGCCAGCAAGATTCTGGAGGCTGTAGGTTCCTGCAAGGACCGGATACAGGAAAAATATGATATTTTCACCAAGGCGGCAAACCTGGCCCTGATGTGCGGCAGGTTTGATCTGGCCCAGCAGTACTTCCAGCTTGCCTTTGATGCAAACCAGGAGGCCTGGTATTCCCTGTATATGTCTGCCGCACTGCTTTACGAACAGGGGGAGTTTGAGCTTCCTTACCTCAAGTTCAGGGTGGTGCAGGAGAAAGCTCAAGCTCCCCTTAAGGACAAAGCCAGGGCCATGGGTGGGGCAGTCCTGCTTTCCCAGGGTAAATCGGAGGCTGGAATAAAGCAGCTTGCCGCCTGCATTGCCACCAGCTCCGACGACGGCGTGCTCTACCTTGTATACGACATTGCCTCTGCCTTCTCCCTGTCCGAGATAAAGGATGCGGCAGCCAAGAAGCTGAAAGCAGGCGGCTTTGAAGCACGCCTTGCGTCGGAGAAGGCCGCCTTCCCCATTACTCCGTCCCGCATCTTCCTCTCTTCCGATTATTCCGGCACCACCATAAGCAAGGCGGTGGAGAGCCAGAGCCGCACCTCGACCCAGGCGGAACAGGATGCATCGGTAAGGCGGCCTGTGGCAATCCAGGTGGGCTCCTTCGGCAGCGAGACCAATGCTAAGAACATGGAGAAAAAGCTGAAGGTTCTGGGGCTTAAGCCTGCTGTCAATACAGTTAAATCTGGAGACAAGACTCTCTATAAGGTTTCTATACCGGTGGATGCCAATATGGATGTGAACAACACCGTGCTTCTGCTTAAAGACAACGGTATTGAATCATACTACGTCTTCTAATTTTTCCTTCAAGTCTGCCACAAAGCTTCTGGTGTCTGTGTGCCAGGGAAGAAGGTCAACTCCTAAGAATTCAGCCTTAGAACTATCATTTATTAAAAATGTGCGACCGAAAAGTAATATAAATTTACAATTATTTAAATTATACTTTGAAAAAAGATAGATACTTTCCCAGTAATCAGGATAATCATCATAGTTGAAAAGAATCACATCAGGGTTCTTCTCCCTCATCTCATCCAGGGAAGAGATAGGGTTGTTATGAAGCACCAGGTTATACTGGGGTGTGGCAGCCCGCTGAATAGCCTGCTGAAGGTTCTGGTTTTCTACTATACTGAAAATTGTCATATCTTTCCTCGCCTTATTATCCCATACATTTGTTCTTTAATCTATATTTAAATAATATTTTTTTTGTGGTATCTTGATTTTGTGAAATTGATTGACGATTTCATCAAAGATCTTACCTCCCGGTTCAGACCCCTCCCGGCTCACAAGAAGCTGGTGGATATCTTTTGCTCCAAGAAGTTCCCAATTACTATTGATGGCATCCGTAAGCTGCCCCTGGCGGCAGTCATTGCTGACATTTTCCGCTATTCCAAGGGTTCTTTTTTAATTGTCCTTCCCAACGACAAGGAGGCTGAGCTCTTTTTTGAGGATATCTCCCTGTGCTGCAGGGATGCCTGCTATTTACCTGCCTGGACCACTTTGCCCTATAGGGGAGAAAGCCCTGGCGCCCAGAACTGCGGAAACCGGGTGAAGGCTCTGACCAAGCTGATTTCGGGCTCAAAGTGCATAGCTGTCACATCGGTGGGAGCATTTCTTACCCCTATGGTGCCGGTGGATTATTTCAAGAAGCATATCTCTTTCATCAGGAAAGGGCAGAGTGTAAACACCTCTGAACTTGAAATGCAGATGCAGAAGTGCGGCTACATCCGTACCCCCAAGGTGTCAGTTCCAGGTGATTTTGCCATAAGGGGCGAAGTGTTCGATTTCTATCCCTTCGGCAGCGATGAGCCTGTCCGGGCTGTATTTGAATTTGACGAGATAGATGCTATCAAGACCTTTGATCCGATTACTCAGGCTACCACTGGTAAGCTGGAGAGCGCTGTGATTCCACCTTGCAAGGAGATTCTGTGGGACCAGGAGAATATCGAGGATGAGGAATATATCTTCCCCCTCACCTTTGAGAAAAGCGGTCATCTCTCTGATTACATGGGGGAATTCTCATCCCTCCTTCTGGTGGACTATGAGCTGCTGAAGCAGCGCTCCGAGGCTATCCTTGATGAATATAAGGCCTGCTATCGCCAGAGTGCTCATGATACTATTCCTAAGCCGCCGATGCCCGATGCCCTGCTGTATGATTTCGCCCGGGAGACCGAGGCGGTGGAACGGCGTATAGTTATGCCACTGCTGCACGACAGCCAGCAGGATAATGATGTTATAACTTATTCCTACGAGTCTGGCCGCTCTTTCTTCGGCAACTTCGCTTATCTTAAGGATGAGCTTTCATCCCTGATAAAGAGCGGCTATAAGGTTTATATCTTCTCAAGCTCCGGAGTGCAGGCCCAGCGGATAGGAAAGATTCTTGAGGACCTGGATGTGCATGTGATAATGGGTGCAATCTCCGGCGGCTTTGTCCTCCCCGACAGCCATATAATCGCTATCCAGGAGAACGAGATATTCGGCCGCAAGAAACGGCCCCCTGCATCGGTCAAGAAGGTGAAGAGCAGCCCCATAGACTCTTTTGTGGAGCTTAACAAAGGGGACTATGTAGTGCATATAAACTATGGAATAGGCCGTTTCATAGGAATAGACCGTATCAAGTCCGCAGGGACAGAGCGGGACTACATACATCTGGAATATGCAGGGGAGGAGACAGTTTTCATCCCTATAGAGCAGGTGAACCTGATCCAGCGGTATATAGGCGGGGAGGGCAAAGCGCCCCACCTTGACCACATCGGCGGCAAGGCCTGGGAAGCCCGCAAGAGCAAAGCCCGCCGAGCCGCAGAGGAGCTGGCCGCCCGGCTTATCAAGCTCTATTCCAGGCGGCAGAATGCAAAGGGGTATGCATTTCCCTCCGATTCCGACATGCAGATGGAGTTCGAGGCCGCCTTCCCCTACGACGAGACCGACGACCAGCTCCGGTGCATAGAGGATGTGAAGGCCGACATGGAGAGGGCTTACCCTATGGACCGGCTAATCTGCGGCGATGTTGGTTTCGGCAAGACAGAGGTGGCCATGCGGGCTGTGTTCAAGGCGGTGGACGGCGGCAAGCAGGCTGCATTCCTGTGTCCTACCACTATTCTGGCCGAACAGCACTACGAGAACTTCCTGGACCGGTTCAAGAACTTCCCTATGGAAATCCGTCTTCTTTCCCGCTTTGTTCCGCCAAAGAAGCAGAAAGCGGTCATAGAGGACCTTAAGAATGGCAAGGCCGATATAATCATAGGAACACACCGCATCCTGCAGAAGGATGTCATTTTCAACAACCTGGGACTCATGGTTGTTGACGAGGAGCAGAGGTTCGGGGTGAAGGACAAGGAGAAAATGAAGGAACTCAAGACCTCCATCGACTGCCTTTCCCTTTCTGCAACCCCAATTCCCCGCACTCTCCACATGTCCCTCCTTAAGATAAGAGATCTTTCTGTGCTGGAGACTCCGCCTCGGAACCGGCGTCCTATAGAGACTTTTGTCCAGCCCTACAGCATGGAGGTGGTCAGGAAAGCTATAATGCAGGAGATTGCCAGGGGAGGCCAGGTTTACTACCTTCACAACAGGGTGGAGTCTCTGGAGAACGTCCGACTTACTTTGGAGCATATGATGCCCGAGCTGATCATGGAGACGGCCCATGGTAAGATGAGCGGTACTGAACTTGAAGATATAATGGACCGGTTTGTACATCAAGAGATCCATGTGCTTATCTCCACCACCATAATCGAGAATGGAATCGATATCCCTAACGTAAACACCATAATCATAGACCGGGCCGACATGTATGGAATCTCCCAGCTTTACCAGTTAAGAGGCCGGGTAGGACGTTCCGACAAGCTGGCTTACGCCTATCTGCTGTACCCGGAACAGACTGCCATGACAGAACTGGCTATGAAACGGCTCAGGATTATCTCCGACAACACCGGTCTCGGCGCAGGTTTCAAGGTGGCCATGAAGGACCTGGAGGTCCGGGGTGCCGGAAACCTTTTAGGCCGGGACCAGAGCGGAGAGATCAGCTCTGTGGGCTTTGATATGTATCTCCGCCTGATTGACGAGGCTGTCCGGGCCTTGGACGAGCATAGGAAGGAAGAGCTTGATGTCCATGATGTCTACCTGGAGCTTGAGTACAGCGGTTTTATCCCTGATACCTACATAAGGGATCAGAGCGAGAAGATGGAGATATACAAGAAGATTGCCTCTGTGGTCTCGGAAAGAGAGCTTGACACTATATGCAGCGAGCTGGAGGATCGTTTCGGACCGCTGCCGGACGAGGTGGAGAGCCTGGTTTCCCTGGCCGAGATAAGGGTGCTCTGCGGAAAGCTTTTTATCACTTCCATGAAAGAGCACCATGGTGAGATAGAGATCACCTTCGGCAAGGTCCATATAATCAACATTGAGAAGTATATGCGGCTGATTCAGGAAAGCGGTGGCAAGATAAGGCCGTCGAAAGAGAGGGCAAATGTCCTGATTATCACTACTGGCCTGGTGGATCTTAAGGAAAAATCAGCCTTTCTTAGGGATAAGCTGATGCAGCTGATTTAGGAGAAAGTATGGAAGAGGTATTTCATAGGACAATAAAAAGCTTTGTGCTCAGAAGCGGGCGGATCACCAAGCTCCAGCAGCATGCACTTGATAATTATGCCCAGCTCTACTGTGTACCTTATGATGCAGATAAAAAGCTTGATTTTACCGCTGTTTTCGGCAGCAGCAACCCCACATTGATAGAGATAGGCTTCGGGGATGGTGAGGCTGTATATCAGATGGCGGAGCGGAATCCAGATATGAACTATCTGGCCATGGATGTGTATCCTCCAGGGGTTGGAGCTCTTCTGGATGTTATTCATACAAAGCAGCTTCCCAATGTGCGGATTGTGCACCACGATGCTGCCGAGGTCGTGGAGAACATGGCAGCTGACGGCACAGTGTCAGGCTTCCATATTTTTTTCCCGGATCCCTGGCAGAAGAAGCGTCATAACAAACGGAGGCTCATAAACAGTACATTTGTCTCAATTCTTGCCGATAAACTAAAAGCAGGGGGGTATATATACTGTGTCACCGACTGGGAGGACTATGCCCATCAGATGCAGGAGGTCCTGAGGGGAGAAGCCAGGCTGTCATCTCCCTTTGAAGGCTTTGTGGAAAAACCAAATACCATTGTTCCCTGGCGGCCTTTGACCAAATTTGAGCGGAAAGGTATTGCGGCAGGAAGAACTATATTTGAATCCTATTTTATTAAAGGAGATAGAGTATGAAAAAATGCATGGACAGTGAAAATCTTCATAAGAGAATCCGTAAGGTCGTCGGCCAGCTTCAGGCTGTGGACAGAATGGTGGATGAGGATATGCCCTGCGAGGATGTGCTGGCCCAGATAAGTGCCGCAAGCTCTGCGCTCCATAAAATAGGGCAGGTGGTGCTTGAAGGACATATACGTCACTGCGTGCGGGACGGCATACAGCATGGGGATGCCGACAAGACTATAGAAGGCTTTACCAAGGCAGTAGAGCGTTTTGCAAATATGAAATAAGGCCTTGACATACATATACCTATGGGGGTATATGTATTGTATGAACAAAAAGACCATTCTTATCTCCCTTTCAGCTGTTTCGCTTATCTTAAGCTTTTTTAATGTTTTCAAATTACCCTTCGACCTTTCCTGGGCAGCTATACTGCTCTGCGGTATTCCAATCATCTTTGAGGCCGGAGAGGCTCTTATAAAAGATTTTGATATAACTGCTGATGTCCTGGTGGCCATGGCTATCATAGCCTCGGTCTGTATCGGAGAGTACTTTGCTGCCGGCGAAGTTGCCCTGATCATGACATTAGGGGAGGAATTGGAGAATTTTACGGTGGAAAAGGCCAGGAAAGGTCTCCAGCGTCTTGTCTCCCTTTCTCCGGTTAAAGCCAGGGTGCTCCATGGCAATACCGAACATATTGTGGCTGTGGACCAGGTTCAGGTTGGAGATATCCTTAAGATACTGCCAGGAGAGACTGTTCCTGTGGATGGTGTAATTCTATCAGGCCAGACTTCCATAGATCAGTCTGCTATGACTGGTGAATCACTTCCAGTGGACAAAAAGGGCGGGGATGAGGTCTCAAGCGGCACTGTGAATCAGTTCGGATCCTTTACTATGAAGGCTCTGCGCCGAGGAGAAGACAGCTCTATCCAGCGTATGATCCAGCTTGTGGAATCGGCAGATGCCGGAAAGGCCAAGATAGTTCATCTGGCAGACCGGTGGGCATTCTGGATTGTCCTTATAGCTCTTTCCACTGCAGTAATCACAGGTATTGTCACCAGGGATATTATACGCAGTGTCACTGTTCTGGTGGTCTTCTGCCCATGTGCCCTTGTGCTTGCCACCCCTGTGGCAATTGTGGCTGCCATAGGAAATGTCTCCAAGCATGGATTCCTGGTCAAGGAAGGAGATGCCCTGGAGCGTCTTGCCACAGTCAGGAAAGTGGCTTTGGACAAGACTGGAACCCTTACCTATGGTGTTCCTTCTGTAGTGGCAGTAGTCAGCACCAGCCCCGGGCTGACAGAGCAGGAACTGTTCCATATTGCCGCATCGGCGGAGCAGTTTTCAGAGCATCCATTGGGGAAGGCTGTTGTTACATCTTATAGAAAGACCACAGAAAGAATACTTTCTGAAACATCAGATTTTGTCATGCTGCCTGGCAATGGAGTCAGGGCTGTGGTTGCAGGTGCTCCTGTGATTGCCGGCAACAGCAATTTTCTGCAGAACAGCGGCATTCTTCTTGCAAAGGAGTTCCTTGCTGCATCAGAGGTATATCAGAAACAGGGCTGTACTGTCATCTATATTGCAAAGGAAGGAAGAGTAGCCGGTTTTATAGCGCTGGCTGATGAGCTTAGACCCGAGAGTTCTCCTCTTATGAAAAGGCTGAAGTATTTAGGGGTGGAGCCGGTGCTTCTTACGGGAGACACCCACGCTGCCGCCAGTTCAGTAGTATCACGCCTGGAGATAGATGAATTCCATGCCGGATGTCTTCCTGAGGATAAGATGGCCCATATAGCACAGTATCAGAAGGAGCATAAACCGGTATGCATGATAGGTGATGGGATAAACGATGCGCCTGCACTCAGATTGGCAGATGTAGGTATTGCCATGGGAAAGATAGGAAGCGATATTGCCGCCACAGCAGCCGATATTGTCCTTATAAACGACCATATCCATGCCATAGACCATATTATTGCCCTGTCCAGGCGTATGATGACAACAATCAGATGCAATATAATCTTCTCAATGTCCCTTAACTTCCTGGCTGTACTTATGGCAGTGACAGGCTGTATAAACCCTGTGGCAGGTGCACTGGTTCATAATGGAGGTTCCTTCTTGGTAATTGCAAATTCTGCTCTTTTATTATATTATAAAAGAGGAGGGTTGCAGCAGTGTCCAAAAGGAAAAATGGAAAAAAGAGCTTAAAAAATAATTATCCTCTGATTGTGGCTGCCCTTATACTGCTGGCCGCTCTTTTAGTGCTGGTGGTGATTATAAACTATCAGCCTGCAGCAAAGCCTCAGGTACCGGAAAAACCAGTTCAGCCGGCCCCGGAACCTTCTCCGAAGCCAGAGCCGCAGATTCAACCCCAGCCGTCCCCTGAGCCAGTTCCAGAGCCCAAACCGGAAGCCTCTAAAAAGCGCATTTATATAATCCTTGATGACGGTGGTCATAACACAAAGCAGCTTATGCCGTTCCTGGAGTTTCCGGGCAAGCTCGCCATAGCAGTCATTCCCCGCCTTGCTTATTCCAAGGAGGTGGCCGAGCTTACATATCAGAGCGGCAAGACTGTGATGCTTCACCAGCCTATGCAGCCCTTGGGAAAGGCAGATCCAGGTGCCGGCGCCATCTATGTGAATATGAGCGACGACGATATCCGCAGGACTCTTAATGAAAACCTTGACTCCATACCTCATGTAGTGGGTTTCAACAACCATATGGGCTCTGCCTCCACCAGCGACGAGAGGGTTATGGATGTGGTGCTCAAGGTGGCCAAGCAGCGGGGTCTGTTCTTTGTGGACAGTTTTACCCACTCAGGCTCTGTATGTGCAAAGGTGGCTAAAAAGAACGGCATTCGTATTGCAAAACGGAATATATTTCTCGATAATGACAAAAGCAAGGAAAAGATAATGGAAGCATTCAACGCGGGTAAGGCAATTGCAGATAAGAACGGCTATGCGGTGATGATTGGACATGTCTGGTCAGATAATCTTGCCAGCACCATGATAGAGCTCTATCCTGAATTCATTGAAGAGGGGTACTGCTTTGAGTCTGTTGCTGATTTCTTCAAGCTGGAAGATGATTCCGAGGAATAGAATTGAATATTCTTGGTATTGAGTCCTCTTGTGATGAATGTTCTGTAGCTGTTGTATCAGACGGCAAAAAGATTCTCTCGAATGTAGTGGCCACCCAGATTCCGCTTCACCAGCCCTATATGGGGGTGGTGCCCGAGATTGCATCCCGCACCCATGTGGAGTGGATCAAAGGAGTAGTGCATAACTCTTTGGAGACTGCCGGATGCACAATCAAGGATATAGACGGAATCGCAGTGACAGCCAAGCCAGGCCTGGCCGGATCCCTTTTGGTGGGTCTCTCTTACGCCAAGGCTCTCTCCTATGCAACTGATATCCCATACATAGGGATAAACCATATCTACGGCCATATCCATGCGGCCCACATTGAATATGATATCCAGTACCCATATGTGGCTCTTCTTGTATCCGGGGGACACACCCTTATCGCAATCATGGAGAATTACGACAAGATGCAGATCATGGGTACCACTATCGATGATGCCTGCGGCGAGGCTTTTGACAAAATTGCCAAGTTCTACGGCTGGGGATATCCGGGCGGGGTAGTCATAGACAAACTGGCCCAGAAGGGGGATGCCAATGCCTTCTCCTTCCCGGATCCATCACTCCACAAGGGAGAGCACCAGTATGATGTCTCCTATTCTGGTCTAAAGACTGCAGTAATCAACCAGCTTCATCAGTTCCAGAACCCGGGCTACGAGGCAACTCCCGAGAATATAGCTGCATCATTCCAGAAAGCAGCTATCGACATGCTCATCAGACGGCTTAAAAAAGCGGCTAAGGCTGCGGGAATCAATACTGTGGTCACCGGCGGCGGAGTGGCTGCCAACTCATATCTGCGCAAGGCTTTGTCTGAGCTTAAGGGTATGCAGGTCTATATCCCCTCTATGAAACTTTGCGGTGACAACGGGGCTATGATTGCAGCCCTGGGGTATCATTTCTTGAAGGATGGCATGACATCCGATCTTTCCCTTTCCATCATGTCCAAGGTCATGGCTTTCCATAGGAGCTATCCAAGGTAGATGCCTAAGAGGAGCATTCTTTATATCATCATAACTGCACTCTGCTTTGGAACCATGGAAGTGGCGCTCAAAGTAGGGGGCAGCACCTTCACAGCCCTGCAGATGAACTTCCTCAGGTTCCTTATCGGAGGTCTTCTCCTTCTTCCTCTGGCCATCAGGGAGCTTAAGCGCCGGCAGATCACCCTGACTGTGGTGGACTGGGGCTATATGACTCTCCTGGGAGTGCTGGGAATCAGCTTCAGCATGTCCTTCTTCCAGATAGGTGTAATGCACCTGAATGCCAATACTGCAGCTATTATAATTTCCTGCAATCCCATATTCACAATGCTTTTTGCCCATTTTCTGGTGCATGACCGCTTTACACCCAATAAAGCTGTTGTATTGGGAATCTGTCTTTTGGGGCTTATGTTTGTGGCAAATCCATTTCATCTGGCAGAGGGCAACACCCCAAAGGGGTTCCTGTACATGCTTGTCGCAATGATCTCCTTCGCCCTTTATTCCTCCCTGGGAAACATAAGGGCACAGCGGCTTGGCGGGGCTATCCAGACCTGCATACCTTTCCTTATTGCATCGGTATTCAATCTTTTGATTCTGATTGTACTTAAGGAGCCTGTTTTCAGCGGCATCACTCTGGAAAGCTGTCCCGTGCTGCTCTATATCGGCTTTATTGTCACAGGTCTTGGTTACTTTACCTATCTGGGAGCTATTGAGATGGTGGGACCTTCCAACGCCTCCATATCTTTTTTCCTTAAGCCGGTAGTTGCTGTTGCAACAGCTTTCCTTGTGCTTCATGAGGCAGTAACCTGGAACATTGTATTAGGTATTGCTATTATTCTTACAGGATTTTGTATAAATATGAAGAAGCGCTAGGGCAAACAGAGCGCCGCATCCTTCTCCAGCTATGATTGCAGATACCAGACCGTAAATTCCGAACATCCTGTTGAACAGGTACATAAACGGAATATAGAACGCCAGCTCCCGAACCACAGCGTGGATAAATGTGCCTCTTCCGTTGCCCATAGCCTGCATGCAGAATGATGAGTGGTAATTCAGGAACTGGAAAGGGGAGGCAATGCACCGGATCCGGAGGAAGACTATGCCGAAGGCAATAGTGGTGAACGCCTCCTTTGAATAGCTGGTGGAGGTGCTCATGAATACCCGGACTACAGGAGATGCCAGAACCAGGAACAGCGCCATGCTTATCCCGCTTACTATTAGGCCGTAGCGGCGCCCTGTGCGTATCACACTCTTCATCCGTTCATGGTTTCCCGATGCAAAATTGTAGGCCACTATAGGGAGCATCCCCTGGCAGATGCCTATGTTTATGGCATTAGGGAGCCGCTCGGCCTTCATCACAATGCCTATGGCCGCAAGCTGCAGGTCTCCCCAGCCAGCCATAAGTATGTTAAGCACTATATTGGCTATATCGAACAGCAGGGTAAGGCAGGAGGATGGAATACCCACCGCCATGAGGGCCTTGAAGTCGGCCATCCGCAGCCCCAGGGCATCCTTGAACCTGGTGCTGAGTGGTGCGGTTCTGGAAACTTTCTTCAGGTATAATAGCAGAAATATGCAGGAAATAGAGTTGGAGACAGCGGTGGCCAGGGCTGCTCCAAGCACCTCGTTGCCGGGGCTCATTATATGGAACATGAATATAGGATCCAGGATCACGTTAAGGATGCCACCTCCGGAAAGGCCTATGCTGGCCTGCTTGGAGTAGCCCGTGTTCCGCAGCAGGTGGGCGGCTGTCAGGGAGACAATGGTAGGAAAGTTGCCTAGGACCAGAACCACCAGCACATACTGCTTTGCAAAGGGCAGAGTGGCATCGGAGGCCCCCAGAAAGCGCAGTATGGGGGTAAGGAACAGAAGCAGCAGCAGGGAATAGAGCAGGGCGGAGGCCATGGCAAAGTAGAGGCTGGCAGAGGCCACCTTCTTTGCATTATCCAGGTCCTGCCTCCCTGACAGCCGGGCGATAAGGCTGCCACCGCCGATGCCGAACAGGTTTGCAAAGGAGATATTCAGCATGAAAAGGGTGAAGGTGACAGTTACGGCTGCCATCATATAGGAATTGCCGGTCCTGCCTATGAAGAATGTGTCTACAATGCTGTATATAAGGTTTACCAGCTGGCTTATGATTGTGGGAACAGCCATTGCCCTGATAGCCTTGGATACAGGCATGGATTCAAATAGATTCCTTTTGCCCTCGCTGATTGTCATTTTTATGCCTAATTCCATTGTACACAAAAAAAGGCATCCTGTAAAAGGATGCCCTTTGAAAAACTGCATTTATAATCAGCAGATTTTTACGACCCAGCCTTCTGGTCCCTTGATTCTTCCCATCTGGATACCAGTCAGGGTGTCGTACAGCTTCTTGGTGATCGGTCCCATGGAGGTCATGCCACTTGGGAAGCAGATCTCCTTGCCGTGGTCGTTGATCTTTCCTACAGGGGAGATAACTGCTGCTGTTCCGCAAAGACCGCACTCTGCAAAGTCTGCAATCTCTTCCTTGTAGATCTCTCTCTCCTCAACCTCGAGACCCAGATAATCTTTTGCAACTACCATAAGGGATCTTCTGGTGATTGATGGAAGGATAGAGTTGGACTTAGGTGTTACAACCTTGTTGTCCTTGGTTACGAACAGGAAGTTTGCTCCGCCGGTCTCCTCGACCTTTGTCCGGGTTGCGGAGTCCAGGAACATATTCTCGTCAAAGCCTGCCTTGTGTGCATCTACGATGGCATGGAGGCTCATTGCATAGTTAAGACCAGCCTTGATATGGCCTGTTCCATGAGGAGCTGCTCTGTCAAAGTCGCAGATTCTCAGTGTAAGAGGCTTAACTCCGCCCTTGAAGTAAGGTCCTACAGGGGTTACGAAGATTCTGAACTGATACTCGTCAGCTGGCTTTACTCCGATTACTGCGCCTGTAGCGTTCATGTTAGGTCTGATGTAAAGTGTTGCTCCGGAGCCATAAGGTGGAACCCATGCCTCATTTGCTTTTACTGTGTCGATAACAGCCTTGATGAACCGGTCTTTCGGGAATACAGGCATCTCAAGACGCTCTGCACTCTGTTTCATACGCTCTGCGTTCAGGTCAGGTCTGAAGCATACAATGCTGCCATCCTCGGTTGTATAAGCCTTAAGGCCTTCAAAACATGTCTGAGCGTACTGGAATACACCTGCACATTCTGTGATTGAGACAGTTGCATCGGAGATGATAGCTCCCTCGTCCCATGCGCCGTCCTTGTAATTTGAAACAAATCTCTTGTCGGTCTGCATATAAGCAAATCCAAGATTTCCCCAGTCAATGTTTTTCTTTTCCATAGTTCACTTCTCTTTAAATAAGATTTATATAAAAATGTTATCATTTAATAAAAAATTAGGGAATAGTTTTGTTGCAAAAAGGGGAGGAAAATAATAGTATACAGGTATGATCTGGTATCCATTGGGTGTTTTTGCACTTCTAATTATTCTAGGCTTGACCTTCATTCCCTCTGACAAGCGGGGTTCCGGCTTTATTTTCAGCTGTGTCATGGCTCTTCTGGTCGCTTTTCTGGTCAGTTTCCTGTACAGCTTTATAAAGAATTATCTGCCCCTCACCGACGATACCCATAGGATTCTGGTCCATTATATGGTGCATGACCACCTCTTCTTTTATTTCCCAGGTGCGGCTGCTGTGCTTATCTGCATGCTGTGTCTCCGCAAGGAAACTGATTTGGTGGCATCAAGGGCAATATGCCTTGTTCTTTCCTGCTTCTATATGTTCCTTGCTATGCTTGCCACACTCTTCTATTCCCTGCATGGATACTGGGCAGATCCATATTTTCTTTTCTTCCTTACCGGTAGCCGGGTGCTGCAGTGCATAACAGTTGCCTTTGCTGTACCGCTGATCATTATCAAGCCATATAGAATATGGAAAATCATCCCTGCAATAGTTGTTTTGGCCTTGATTCCTTTTGTCACTGCTTATGTGTCATATCTTTATTATACCTGCCGCATCCATCAGTCAATGCAGCTTTTAATTGCCCTTTTTGTGGCAGCGCTGGTAGCTATTGTCACCCCATCCGTCATTTTCCGGAGGCATAAGGCTTGAGATTCAGGTCTTGGATCATAGCAGTCCTGATTGTTCTTAGTTTCTCAGGCTGCTCCTTGAAAAAGGGAGAAACACTGGTTTTCTTCTATGACCTTGATTTCGGGCAGATGGCAGAGCTTGTTCCAGATATCTTCTCGGGTCATACCGAGCCACTTTTTCCAGAGCTTTCTGCTGTCGCAGAGGAATCGGGCTATTCTTTGAAGCTTGTTCCAGTTGATATCCTGAAGGAAAATTATATCAGCACTTTCCAGAATAAGCTGCCCAAGCATAATAGACAGGTGGTGATAACATCATTCCTTTATAGTGTACCAGAGATAAAGGAGCAGCTTGCCGGGTATCAGACAGCTGTGGTGGGAGCATCCATGGATGTTGACCTGGCTGCTCTTGAAATAATAGGGAACGGCTTCAGGATGATTGAGAATGAGGGAAGATTGCTGGCTGCAGCTGGTCAAAAGATTAATTTCGTATCTCTCAAGAGCGGTTTCCAGCAGCAGATTTTCCAGGCTTTCAAAAAAGGAGCAGGGGATATCATCAATGTGTTTGAGGTTGAGCCCGACGCAGTCAGTGTTATGATGCCTATATCCTTTAATCTTGTTGTAGTAAGCTATGGAAAGTTTTTTAATAATCTCTCCACCTCTATGATCATAAAAGATAAAATCAGAGTTTTGAACTATCCAGGATCCCCCAATTATGTGGATGCCAATATTAAGAAGAAGGTGGATGCCTTTATCTGCTACGACTTTACCACAGCCTTCAAAAGTGCAATATTAGAGCTTGCATCTGGAAAGGGTGAGAAAAAAAGTTTTTATTCCTTTGACCTGATCAGGCGATAGGAGGATAGGTGTTGACAAACACCACCTTGTTCTCCACCTGCTCCACACCTTCATAGGCTGCTACTGCCTGTCCAACCTGGTCAATCAGACCCCTGACCTCGACAGTGCCCATGATTGTGGCTGTCTTATCGTGGACATCCACCTCAAGGAAGTGGACTGGAATTTTCTCTTCGTACAGCAGATAGATGACAATCTTCTGTGCCAGGTACAGCTCCTTGAGCCGTTTAACCAGCTTTTCGGTGTAGTTCTCATGGTTGAACACCTCGATTGCTCCCTCCACCATTTTGTAGACAACTTCGGTGCCAAGAACATCGGTGTTTATCACCATATCGTAGGAGCCTGGGTCGTCCCAGGACATATTGTAGAAGAACCGGGTGTAGCCGGCCCGCTCGTCATCCCGCTGGTTCACCAGTTTCCTGGCAGCTTTCTCGTCCAGGTGGTACCGGTCCATAATCCGGGCAACACGCACATTCTCGCTTCCTATAATACGGATACGCAGTACACCAGGAACATTCCGCAGGAAGAATGCGCCGCCTCTTCCCAAGAGGATACACTTCGGAGTATCGATGACTTTTTCGAAGAAGTATAATTTGAAGTAGTTGTTGTATTTATCGTGCTGGTTGGAGAAACTTGCCAGAAGTCCTGGTTTTTTCTCGTCAAATTTAGAGATGCTTTTCTCTGTTATGCCGTAATAACCTGCCAGCTCCTTGTTGATAAGATCTCTGGAAATAAACTGCCAGCCGAAACGCTGAGCCAGACCTTCGGAAATCTCCTTGCTTAAACTTCCTTCCTGTCTTGCGATAGTGATGATAGCCATTAATATACCTCCATAGTAATTTTACCACATGTTTGACATAAAAAGCAATTGTAAAAAGAAAATGAATTTGTTATAATTAATAAGTCAAATTTATAGTAATTTTAAACTTTTTAATAGTCGGGGTATAAAAATGAGCGAAATTATCAAAGCTGTGGCAATTGATAAGGGAATGTTCCTTATGATCAAGAATGCACCTTATTATGTTGTGGACAGAGAGTTTGTAAACCCAGGAAAGGGTTCTGCATTCTGCCGTCTCAAGCTTAAGAACCTTCTGAATGGCCAGGGTCTTGCAACCACCATGAAATCCAACGAGGATGTTGAGGTTACAGAGGTTACAGAGTGCAACTGCCAGTATATGTATGCAGATGACGAGAACTACTACTTCATGGAGAGCGAATCTTTCGAGCAGTTTGCTATGCCTAGAGCTGGTATGGAAGACAAGATCTACTATATCCGGGAGGGCGAGGAATACAGAGTTATCAAATGGGAAGGCAATCCTGTGGATATCAAGCTTCCTCCAAAGATGGTGTTTGTTGTTGCCGAAGGTTCCGAGGGAATCAAGGGCGATACAGTGACAAAGACCTTGAAGCCTGTTAAGACCGAGACTGGTCTGGTAGTCAAGGTTCCTCTGTTCATCAAAGAGGGCGAGAAGATTCTGGTCAGCACCGATACAGGCGAGTACCAGGAGCGGGTTAATAAATAACTCTCTTTCAGATGTAAAAAAAAGCCGGTCAGACAGACCGGCTTTTTTATTGTCCAGAGGCGGATCAGATGTTCTTGATCTGGATTCTTCTGGATGGAAGTGGAATTCCTTGCTCCTGGAAAGCATGTACCAGGGCGATGTTGTTCCATGACTTTGCTGTTCCCTTGTCATCTACGTTTGCAATTGTGATGTAGGCGATCAGCTGGATTCCAAGCTCCTCGAAGGAGGCGATACGTACATCTGCCTTTGCCCCTTCCTTGTTGGCTGGGTTCTTCTCCAGGGTCTCGGCCATTACCTTCATAGCCTTGTCCACGTCGGCGGAGTAGTCGATCTTGATTGTGGTGTCGATTGCTACGCTCTTATCATCGCCGAAGGTGTGGCTGTGACATACCTCAGAGATGAGCATGGAGTTAGGCACAATCAGAGTCTCGTTCATAAGTGTTGTGACAACAGTGCTGATGAAGTTGATCTTTGTGATATAGCCCTCTGTACCGGCAATTGTGATTCTGTCTCCTTCCTTAATAGGACCGGTGAACAGGATTACTAAACCTGCTGAGAAGTTGGAGATAAGGGTCTGCAATCCAAAGCCGACGCCTATACCTAAAGCTCCCAGGATAACTGCGATGGATGAAAGGTTGATGCCCAGCATCGTAAATCCTATGAACAGAGCCAGGACAGTGATTCCGTAGCTCACTATCTTCACGATACGGAACTGAGATGTCTCAGAGATAGGCTTGTTCTTGATTGAGAACTTGATAACTTTGCCCACCAGCTTTCCTATCTTCTGTGCAATTATGATGACAGGGATAAAGAGCAGCAGGGTAAGGATCGAGATGTTGATGCTTCCTGCTGTCAGGAAAGGCTTGTTGATAAATGCATAGATAGCATTGAGCACATCCATGACACTTTCTGGAAGAATATTTTCCATTCTTTATTTCTCCTTTTAAATTATTTTTTCGGGTTGTCGGTGGAGTAAAATCCACTTCCTTTGAAGATTATTCCCACAGAAGAGTCCTGAGGAATGATCTTCTTCACTGCCTTGCCACATTTGATGCACTTTTTTATAGGCGCGTCAGACATGGATTGCTCAACTTCGAAGACATGCTTACAACTCTGACATTCATATGTGTAAATAGGCATTTTATGTTGTTCCTTCGTATTAAGTGCTATTATTTCTTCAGCTTTCCAAAGATGTAGCCGAATACACCGCCGGCTGCGCCGCAAGCAAGAATCTTAAGGCGGATAGTTCCCAGGTCGGCAGCCTTGGATGCCAGCTTCTTGATTCCATTTTCAGCAGGCAGACAAAGTGTCTTAAGGGAAATCATGTTTCCGTTCACTTTTCCAAAGATAAGGTAACCGATTACCAGTCCTACAATAATCCAGCATACAATTGCTACGATATTGCTGTTCTTTTTACTCATTTTCTTCCTCCGAAAATATGAAGATAGTCTTCAAAAAGCTCCTTGGCTTTCTCAACGCATCCACCGCAGACCTTGCCCAGCTTGGTCTTCTCCTGAAGCTCCTCAAAGGTTTTTCCGCCTTCTTTG
>JAFXTY010000002.1 GCA_017535435.1 Spirochaetia bacterium
GGGCCCCTATATACTGCTGCACCTCTTCCTTGGTCAGTATAAGGCGTACCGATTCTCCGGGACGCAGTGCCGCCACCGATGCGGCAAGGGCAGCCAGGTAGGATGGGAACCAGAGGCGTCCCTCCATTGGAGATGCGATCTGGGGTACATTCACCTTGACGTTCTCCTCCGGCTTGTGGAGTATGCTGCTCACAGTGGAGCGGACATGATGGGGCCACTGGGTGGAGGTGCATACATAGACAGCCTCCTGCTCCGTATAGATGGCCACACCTATAGGATCGTTGTATACAGGCTTGTAGATATCGCCGCAGGTCAGGGTCTCAACTGTCAGCACCTGGTCCTGGTCTATCTGTCTGTCATCATAGGTCCAGGTCTCGCTGCGTTCCTTCACCACCTGGGATGCCTTTAAATCATCATCGAAGAAAAGAGGGGTGCTGGGCTGGTATTCCACCTGAATCTGACGGGCTACCGCCTCTGCGTCGGCCTGGCTCTTGGCTGCGATTATAAAAATAGGCTCCCCCTGATAGTTCACATATTTGTCGCAGAGCAGGGGAAACTTGTTGCCAAGGATATCAAATTCTTTCTGGGGCAGGTCCCTGTAGGATATGACGCTGCAGCCCACAGGCAGGTTCTCCGGGATATGCACATTCTTTATCTCGCCGCAGAATATGGAGGCCCTGTAAAGGGAAAGGTAGAGGGAATTCCTGAGGTTTAAATCTCTGTCCTTAAGATCATCCCACATTGCTCTTCACCTCGTCTGTGTTTTCCAGAACCTCAAAGCCCAAATCGATCATATATCCGTTATTATGGATTGAAAGCCGTATCTTTGCCCGCTTTTTCCGTCTGTCCACCTTTACAATCTGCCCCTCGAAACCTTTCATAGGGCCATCAATTACAACAATTCTGTCATCTTCGTTGTATATAACCTTGGAGCGGCCTAGTATCCGGCCATATTTTGCCAGGTCGTATATCTTCCTTGCCTCATCCTCGGGAAGGGGATAGATTATCTCATCTGCCTTAAGGAAACGGCTGAAATAGTGGATATGCCTGAACTCCTGGAAGGTGTCGGGATCGATATTCTCTGCCTCCAGGAAAAGATAGCCTGGAAAAACCGACTTAAGCCCCTTGTGGGTATGTCCGTTCTTCCGGATCATAAGCTCCTTGCGGAGCCAGATGATCTTAAGGGGCAGGTGGCCTTTCTTGCTCTCCCACAGTTTGATGTATGTATCTTCTTTTCCAGTTTTAACCTGTATTACATATAAATTCATTACTAATATATTAATCTCAAAAGGGCTGATTTTCAATAGAAAATTTTTTTTAAAAAGTCAAATCAAAAATGCATTTTTTGTTGTAGATACTTGTATGAAAGGTATAGGTATATTGTTTTTATTGCTTTTTGTCCCCTCTGTCTGCCGGGCAGATGTGGATTTCGAGGTCAAGTCGGAGTGTTCATCCGAGAAGGTCATAAGAGGGCGGGTGGATATAAAGGGAGAGACCATGGAGGTATGTGCAGTCTCTGAGAAAACAGAGGAAAAGGATTTCTGCACCGCTTCATTCATAACTCCCTGGTTCGGGTTCGGCCGTCTCAGGACCAGGGGACTCCTTACCGAGTCCATGAATCCCTGCGGTTATTCCCCCACATCAGAGGTGTTCTTCGAGCAGGCGAGGCTGGTTCTGGACAGAAGTATAGGGGAGAGCGGCATCTACGGAGTTTTTGTAAAGCCTGTGGCTGGCCTTACCTGTTTCTCCCTTGGAAATAGGGAGGACCAGTACATCCGCGGCCTTATGGCAAGCGCCTCCATAAATAGTTTCTCCTTTTGTCTGCTCCTTGAGAACAGCAATATACAGGAGTACTCAAGCCCATCCTCCTGGTATCTCTCGGAGCCTGAGAACAATGGAGGTGCCGAGCTGTGGAACCTGCTGTTCAACTGCATTTACGAGAAGGATTGGTTCCTGGTCTCCCTTACAGCCGGCTGCTGCTGGGGGAGCTATTTGGACCGGGGCTTCTTCAGCCGGGATTATGTGACCTTTTTCTACAAGAGCTTGTTCGAGTTCAATCTTATGTTTGCAGGAACCACAGAAGAGTATCTGGCCCCGGGAGGTTCTGTTCCTGCATCCCAATATAAGTATGGTGTTGATGCATGGCTCCGTCCCTGGAGGCCTTTGAAGCTCTCCTGTGTATGGTATACCGATAGCAGAAGGCCTGATTATAAGGATCTTTACTACAACGACTTTGCCCGGCACCTTACCCTGAAGGCTTCCCTCGATCTGTGGGATTTCACTTTGTCAGCCTCCTATGGGGCCGATACAGTATTCTCCAACACATCGGAGACCACCGAAAAAAGGCATTATACCGGGAGCATGGTCTACGATGCCGATTATATAAGGCTCTCCCTCTCGAACCAGTGGTATACAGAGGATGACCGATACTGCCGGGATGTGGTCACTGCCGGGTGCAGGCTCTATTTCGAGTATCTTCAGGCCGGTTTCACCTGGAAGCGGGATATAGGGGAGGAGATAACCGATTCCTTCGACGAGGAGCTGGTGATTAGGCTGGATTATTTCAGACTGATCCTGAGCCATAAGAAGAATGGAGACAAACCTTCGGTATTCACAGTTACTGGAATAATCAACTATTGAATTTTTAGCCCTTGCGTTTTATTATGTAGACATGAACACATTCAAAGGTAGAAGTTTTACTGTTATTGATGATTTCTCGTTCGACGAGAAAATGTATCTTTTCCAGAAGGCAAGGGAGCTAAAGGGCTATATCAAGGCCGACGACAAAGCCGGAATGGACAGGTTCCGTATAAACGATCCCGACTTCGGTATCTACGAGGTCTTTATCGAGGACAGCACCCGCACCAAGGAATCCTTCAAGAATGCTGCGGAATTCCACCGGGTCAAGCTCTCAAACCTGGATACTTCCCATTCCTCCATCAACAAGCAGGAGAGCTTTGCCGACACCTTCAACACTCTGTCGGGCTACTACAACAAGATATTCATAGTCCGGAGCAGACAGGAGGGACTCTGCCGTTGGCTGGAGGAGAACGGCCGCAGATATGCAGAGCGGAACAGTCTGGCCACCACCCCGGCATTCATAAATGCAGGGGACGGCAAGCACGAGCATCCCACCCAGGAGCTTCTGGACGATTTCACCTTCCTGGAGCACAACGGCTGGAACACCGACAGCATACATATAGCCCTGGCTGGCGATCTTTACCATGGCCGCACAGTGCATTCCAAGGCCGACGGCCTTAAGATATTCAGGAAGGTCAAGGTCGACCTGATTGCCCCTCCGGAGCTGGCTATGCCGGAATTCTATGTGAACAAGATGCTGGCTAACGGCTTCGAGGTAAATTTCTTCTCATCTATCGAAGAATATATAAAATCTGGAAAGATGGCCAAGATATGGTACTTCACCCGGCCACAGCTGGAGCGGATGGGGGATGCTATCCTCAAGAAGCAGGACCAGCTGAGGGACAGCATAACATTCCAGAGGGAATATATGGACAAGCTGCCGGAAGGGACTATCTTCTATCATCCTCTTCCACGGCACAAGGTTTATCCCTCCATTCCTACATTCCTGGATACCACACCTCTTAACGGATGGGAACAGCAGTCTGCCAACGGCATGATAATAAGAATCATCCTGCTGGCCCTTATTTCCGGTAAGATCGGAGATGATTTCAAGGGAGAGGTGAAGATGCCTCAGAGCCACGAGGATTCCGAAGATTTCATAGTTTCACTTCCTATCCATGCCAATGCCCCTATCAAGGACTGCTCCGAAGGGGTAAAGCCTATTGCCGACGGCCTTGTCATAGACCATATCCTGCGGGGCCATACAGAGACCGAGATCAGGGATCAGCTTATACGGATAATCCGTACTCTCAAGCTCTATGGAAAGGGAGGCGAGTGGGTTACTGCATCCAGGAAGGACCCTGACCAGATGAAGGGAATCATTTTCCGGCCAGGTCATGGTGAGTTCGGTGTCAAGAGCATGAAACGCCTTGCGGCCCTGGCTCCTGGATGTACTGTGAATATCATCAAGGACAAGCATGTGGTCAAGAAGCTGAGGCTCCTTATGCCACCAGCCATCTATAACTTCGACGATATCGAATGCTCCAACCCCGACTGTATCTCGAACCACGAGCAGGGGGAGGGAATTCCTGCCGAGTTCTACCGTACTGCCGAGGATAAGTTCATCTGCAAGTACTGCGAGAAAATTCATACATTCATGGATATCTGGAAATGGAACTGAAAGGGGTTATTTTTGATATGGACGGGGTTATCGTGAACAGCGAGCCCCAGCATGTGGCTTTTGAAGTCGACATTCTTAAAAGCCTGGGGATAGATTTCCCTGAAAACGGCTTCCCTGAGTATGCGGGGCTGGCCATGGACAAGTTCTGGCTCTCCCTGAAGGAAAGGTATAATCTCAAGCAGCCGGTGGAAGAGCTTTTAGCCTACGATACCGTCATGAGGGCCAAGGCCTTCCGGGAACAGGACCATTTCGATATTCCTGCAGGAGTTGTAGGCCTGATAAAGAGCCTCAAGAGGGCAGGAATACCCCTGGCTCTGGCCAGTTCGTCCCACACCATGGTTATTGATGCGATATTGGATAAGCTGGGCTTCCGCCGCTACTTTGATGTGGTGGTAAGCGGCTTTGAGCTTAAGAACGGAAAGCCTGCCCCCGACATCTTCCTGTATGCCGCAGATCTTCTGGGAACACCCCATGCAGAGTCTATGGTCATAGAGGATACAGCCAATGGCGTGCTGGCGGCTAAGAATGCAGGGATGAAGTGCTTAGGCTATCAGAATCCCACAAATCCTACCAGACAGGATTTGTCTAAGGCCGATCTGGTGATAGACAGCTTTGAGTCTGTGACTCTGGACCAGCTGAAAAAAGTAATGGAAGGCTGATGGATCTGTTTGAGGAAGGGAAGAACAACATAAGTCCTCTGGCCGATGCAATGCGGCCCGAAACCCTGGATGATTTCTTCGGACAGGAGCATATTGTGGGCAAGGGAAGGCTGCTGCGCCGTGCAATACAGGCCGACCAGCTCTCCTCCCTCATCTTCTACGGCCCTCCGGGAACAGGAAAGACCACCCTGGCCCGCATAATAGCCAACACCACCAAAAGCTATTTCATATCGATAAATGCAGTCCTCTCCGGTGTAAAGGAGATTCGGGACGCCATAGAGGAGGCAAAGAAAAGGCGGGACTTCTACGGCAAGCGCACCATACTGTTCGTGGACGAGGTGCACAGGTGGAACAAGGCCCAGCAGGATGCCTTGCTGCCCTGGGTGGAGAACGGTACCTTCATATTCATCGGCGCCACCACAGAGAATCCCTATTTCGAGGTGAACTCGGCCCTGGTCAGCCGGAGCCGGGTGTTCCAGCTTCTGCCACTGACCAAGGATGACCTTAAGAAGGCGGCCCTGAAGGCTATATCGGACAAAGAGCGGGGCTACGGCCGTTTCAAGGTCACTATTGATGACGATGCCCTGGAGCATCTTGCCTCCATTGCAGACGGAGATGCCCGGAGCCTTCTGAATGCCCTGCAGCTGGCTGTGGAGACCACTCCTGAATCCTATCCGCCCCCGGAGGGGACAGAGATACACATAACCCTGGAGATTGCCGAGGAGAGCATCCAGAAGAAGGCTATCCTCTACGATAAGGAGGGCGACTACCATTACGACATGATAAGCGCCTTCATAAAGTCCCTCCGGGGCAGCGATCCCGATGCGGCCCTCTACTGGATGGCAAGGATGATTGCCGGGGGAGAGGATCCCAAGTTCATCTTCCGGCGTATGATGATCCAGGCTGCCGAGGATGTGGGAATGGCCGATCCTTATTGCCTTCCTGTGGTGGTGGCAGATGCCGAGGCCTTTGACCGGGTGGGAATGCCGGAGGGACAGTTCTTCCTTTCCCATGCGGCTCTGTACATAACATCCTGTAAAAAGACAAACACCACATATGCCTACTACGATGCCCTGGATTTTGTCCAGAAGGAGAAGCAGTATGAAGTTCCTTCCCATCTTAAGGATGCCTCCCGGGACAAGGAGAGCTTCGGCCATGGAGAAGGGTATAAATATCCCCATGCCTTCAAGGACCACTGGGTGGCGCAGCAGTATCTGCCATCAAGCCTCAAGGGAAAGGTTTTCTACAACCCCAGCAATGTAGGCTATGAGGGGGAGATAGCAAAGGAACTTTCCAGACGGCGGGAGGTTCAGTTGGAGGCCCAGCTGGATACAGAGGAAAGCACCGGGGAAATCCTTACATTCTCCCCCGACGATAAAAGTAAGAACGCCTGGTTCCGCAGGACTGCAGGGGAGAAGAACACAGTGCTTTCCTCCATCCGGGATGAGCTTTTCGCCAATGCAAAGCTGCTCCGGCACCACAAGGTGCTCATCCCGGGAGGGGACAAGGGACTCCTGGCCTGGGAGGCCTCCCGCCGCACCCCGGAAGGGGGTGTCTATGTCCTTATGGAAAAGGAGTCGGACATGGATTACTTTGCCAACTATCCTTCTGTATTGTCCGAAGTCGAGCGTCCTGTGGCAATTCATGGAACACTGGAGTCTTTCGCCAAAGAGCACAGCATGCTCTTCGACTGCATAATCGGGCGGAACACAGCCACCAGAGCCGACAAGAAACAGGTTTTCAAGCAGATTCATTCCCTGCTGGAGAAGAACGGCAGCGCAGTCCTTTCCGAGATCATCCCCAGCCAGTGCACCCGGCTTTCCCAGGTTGTGGCACCTTATCTCAAGGAGACAGAGCGCAGGAAGCTGGCTGCTCTGGAGAACAGGCTGTATGAGGAAAGCCCCATCATGGGCTGGAACGGCGAGAATCTGGTGTCAGAGGCAGCCGGAGCCGGCTTCCTGGTCCATTCCCATACCAAGGACCTGGCCGAAAGACGCTACATAACCCAGAAGGATATCGACAACTGGCTGGACAATGAGAATCCTGGAACCTACGGCCATGCCCTTGCACAGGAGCCCAAGCTCCGGGAAAAGATCAGAAAAGCTCTTGAATCACTGATAGGCAATGACGGGGTGGAGTGGAGGACTCACCATATAATACTTGCACTTCAGCGGGTCTGAAGCAGCTCGGCAAGCTCGTCCTCTTCGTGTATAGCCTTTAAGAAATCCTTTCTTGTTATAATACCAACGAGTCTCATGTCATCATTCACCACAGGCATGTGATTGTACTTGTTTTCCAGGAATATCCGTTCTATGTCCCGCATTGTGTTTGATGCTTTTATCAATATCACCTTTGTATTCATGTAGGTCTTGAGAGGGGAGCCCAGGCTGTTTGCTTTCTCTGCGTTACGGATATTCTTGTTTCCCATCATGCCTACAACCCTGTCATCGCTGTCCACAACAGGTGCCGCAGTATGGTCTATCTCTGCCAGAAGACTCTTTGCCTCTTCCACAGTCACATTTACAGGAATGGACTTGGCCGGCTTGGTCATGATGCTTTCCGCAGTCCGGTCAGGAGGAAGCTTCAGCAGTTCTCCCTTCAATGCCATAGGAACATTCATGTCACCAGTCTTCTTTATTGTGGCAGAAGCTGCCTTCTCATGACCGCCGCCGCCCCATGCAGAGAGTATTTTATTCACAGGAACCGCTTTTTTCCTGCTCCTTGCAATTATGGATGTTGAATCATCAGACAGAAAATGGAACATGGAGAATATGGCATCGGCCTTTTCCACCGAGAAGACTTGCTCCACGACAGCAGCAAGGCCGTTGACCTTCTTGGGAAGCTCCATAAAGCTGACACCAACCTCATGTCCCTTCAGATTGTGGAAATCAAGGTTGTTCAGCAGAGTATGGAAATAGGATATCTGATAGTCGTTCTTGAGGGGCTGCAGGAAAAACCGTGCCAGTTTCATGGAGGCCCCCTGGCTTATAAGGTATGATGCAGCCTTGAAATCATCGGAAGTCACCGCATCGATGGTGAAGCTCTGGGTGTCGGAAAATATTCCTGTGAGGGCTATGGTGGCCTCGTCGGCATCCAGCTTTATCCCTTTCTCCACAAGCTTCAGCACCATGGTGGAGGTGTTGGCCCCGTTCTTCTCATAATTGAGCTGTGCTCCGGGAATATCGAAGCCATCGTCAGGATGATGGTCAAAGATTGTTATGCTGCCATTCACATGGCTTATATTGGCAAAGATTTCCTTTACCCTCATGGTTGACCTGGTGTCCACAACCACCAGGTTGTCTATCTGCGCTTCCTTGAGCTCCTCCGGCTTCTTGAACGAGAGCTTTGTTATATAAAAGGAGACCACATTGCTTGTAAGGGGGTTGAGCAGGTTGCTCAGGACCATTTCGTATCCTGGATAAAGCTTCTGGGCAGTGAGCATTGATGCAAGACAGTCCAGGTCTGTGTTGGAATGACCGATGATGATGTTCATATTAAGACAAGTATAGTTTCCTGTTCTTTCGGTTGTCAAGTTTAAATAATTGAATTAGTATGGAGACATGAGAAAGATTTTACTCATCTTTTCTATATTTCTTACTCTTGCCAGCTGCTCAAAAGCCTCACGCAAAGCAGAATTTCCGGACATCAGGCTCCCTTTGACATCAGATCTGGTCACCAGCTTCTCATACGGCACGCCGAAAGGGGATTACCTGAGGGTGCGGGAGAACCCGGACCAGGGCTCCAAGGCCCTTGAGATGCTGTGGCACGGCAATATCTTCGAGATATTCACCAAGACCGGTGACAAAGAGGTAGTTGATGGCAGCCAGGATTACTGGTACATGATACGCTTCGAGGGAATCGAGGGCTGGGTATTTGGTGCAGAAATTGAGCTTTTTGAGGATTTACAAAAAGCAGAAAAGTGGGTAAAATTGACACATGAGTAGAAAAATCTGTTTTACTGGGGGAGGGACAGCAGGACATGTTTTTCCAGGCATCTCTGTCATAGAAGCTCTCTGCTCCAAATATAATTACAAGAAGGAAGACTTTATCTGGATAGGCTCCACCTCGGGCATGGAGAAAAAACTTATAGATGAGGCTGGAATCCAGTTCAAGGGAATCCTTTCCGGCAAGCTGAGACGTTACTTCTCCTTTAAAAATTTTGTTGATATTTTTAAAATTACACTTGGAATAGTGCAGGCTTTTTGTATACTTTTGAAAGTACATCCACAAATAATCTTTTCAAAAGGGGGGTATGTAAGCGTTCCTCCGGTGCTGGCTGGAAAGCTTTTAGGAATCCCGGTAATCACCCACGAGTCCGATTACACCCCTGGTCTTGCCACCAGGATCAATGCCAACTTTTCCAAGAAGATACTCCTTTCTGTGGAGGAGACCCGTAAATATCTCAAGCCCAAGTTCAGGGACAAATGTGTTGTAGTGGGGAACCCTGTGCGTAGCCAGTTCTATAATGGCGACGCCGGCCGGGGCCTTGCATTCCTGGGCTTCGACAACAGGAAGCCCCTTATTTTCGTGGTCGGCGGAAGCCAGGGAAGTGGCGAGATAAACCAGCTTATCTGGGATATCCGCAAAGAGCTGGCGGAAAAGTACTACATTGCCCACCAGGTGGGGGCTCAGTCCACCATAGGAAAGCCCGATGTGCCAGGCTATGTGCAGATTCCTTTCATAAAGGAGGAGATAGCCGATGTAATAGCCGCCGCTTCCCTGGTTGTCACCCGGGCTGGTGCCGGCTCCCTGTGGGAGCTTTCTGCCGAAGGCAGGGCTGCCCTGCTGATTCCTCTGCGGGGCAGCGGCACCAGAGGGGACCAGGTGAAGAATGCACTTTACTTCAAGGAGCAGAATGCTGCGGCCGTCCTTATGGACGACACAATCAAAAGCCAGGACCTGCTGGCCGAGATAGAGAGCATTGTGGGAACAGAGAGGGGCAGGGAGCTTAGTGTCAAAATGGCCCAGATGGCCAGGAAGGACTCGGCCGCCTCCATAGCGTATCAAATTGTCACACTTATAAAGAAGGATTGAATATGAATTTTGCAGACCTTTTATTTTTGCTTGTAGCATTATTTTTTGTTATCAAGGGGTTCATCAGAGGCTTCATCTCTGAGTTCATGTCCATGGCGGCCCTTATTCTGGGCCTTGTTGCCGCCCTGATGTTCCAGGGCCAGGTGGCAGCCCTTCTGAAGGATATGGTGAAAAGCGACACCTTCCGGCCCCTTATTGCATTCTTTATCCTTTTCATCGGCACCTACATTGTTGTAAAGCTGCTTGAGATGATGCTTCACAATGCAATCGAGGCCATAAAGATGAACAGCCTGGACCGGCTTCTCGGCATTCTTTGGGGACTTCTCGAGACTTCTGTCATAGTTCTCATTGTTGTCTTCCTTATCTACAGATTCAAGTTCAAGGCAGGCATGTCGTTCCTGGACGAGAGCGTGGTTGCCAAGTATGCCAGGAATTTCCTGGAGGGGCTGAATATAGGGGACTTCAACCTTGACAAGGTGAAGGATCTGCCGGGAGTGATAAAGAAGAATGTTTGAGAATATAATAGGGCATAAGCAGACAGTGGACCTCCTCAGGGAGCAGGTTGCCTCGGGCAGGCTGCCTGGTTCCATCCTTATAGAGGGACCCAGGTATGCAGGAAAGCTTACCCTGGCACTGGAGCTTGCCCGCTCCTTGACCTGCACCGGGGACAGAAGCTGGAACTGCCGCTGTCCCAGCTGCCGCAGCCAGAAGCTCCTTATCCAGAGCGACACCCTTCTTTTAGGCTATGACAACTTTATGGAGGAGATTTCTGTGGCCCGCCAGCTCCTGGAGGCCAAGGACCAGATATACAGCCGTTACCTTTTCCTCCGCAGCGTAAGAAAGCTGCTAAGGCGCTTCGACCCAGTCTTCTACGACGAGAAGGAGACCAAGTTCAAGAAGGTGCAGCCTCTTCTGGCATACCTGGAGGAGGCCCTTGGTGGAATAGAGCCCGAGAACCTTTCCACCCCTGTAAAACCCAAGGTCCTGGATGGCATTGTGGAGAATGCGGCCGACCTGGCCAAGGAGCTGAATCTTTCCACAATCCCTGTGAACCAGATCAGGAAGGTGACATTCTGGGCCCACACCAGCACCACCGAAAGCCGCAAGGTGGTCATAATAGAGAATGCCGAGAAGATGAACGACAGCTCCAGGAACAGCATGCTCAAGATTCTTGAGGAGCCTCCGGCAAACTGCTTCTTCATCTTCCTTTCATCCCGCACCGGGGAGATTATTCCTACCATCAGGTCAAGGCTCAGGAGCTATCCTCTCAAGGAGCGCACCGCTGAAGAAAATGGAAAAGTGCTCTCCCTTATCTTCCGGGAGAACAGCGGAACATACAGCTCCATCTCCAGCTACTTTGACAGCTTTGACCCCGATGTGGAGGTTCTTTCAGATCTGGCATCCCAGTTCCTTGCATACTATCTCTCGGACACCAGATCCCAGGATGCGAAGAACCAGCTCAAGGAGCAGCTTAAGGATATAAAAGGGGACTCCGTCAAGGTCTTCCTGGAAAAGCTTCTGGAGCAGGCAAGGAGTACGCTTCCGGGGGCTGCCTTCAGCACCGCAGGCAGGCTTGAGAAGCTGTGCCGGAGCCTGAACCGTATATGGTTTGACTTCGAGAGCCTTAATATGAATCCCCAGCTTCTGTTTGAATACCTTCTGTATGACGAAGGAGGACTATTATGAGGAACTTTGTCTCTGCAGCCCTCAGAAGGACCCAGAACCTGGCGCCGGAAGAGAAGGTCGCCATCTATGAGGACCTCCTGAAGAGTATTGTCGAGGACGATGACATGATGATCATGGTTCTGGATGCCCTGCCCACCGGGGTGGCTGTGTCGGACCAGGATCACAGGGTGGTTTTCCTGAACCGTTATCTGGCAAACCTTGTTCGCCTTAAGAAACCGGAGCTGTCCGATGTCCTGGTATGGGATATCTTTGTCCGCAAGGATATATCAGAATTCATCCGAAACACAGTCACAGAAGGGCCGGACCGCACCTCCAGGATCTTCGACTCAAGCATAGAGAAGAAGAATTTCTCCATCGAGGTCACTGTATCAAGGCTTCAGCATCCATCCGGCAAGACAGGCCATATCATCAATATAGCCAACGTTACAGAGCGGGAGAGGGAAAAGAGCGAGAAGAAGATGGCTGAGAGCTTTGCCTCCCTGACAGCCCTGACAGCAGGTGTTGCCCACGAGCTCAAGAATCCCCTGGGAAGCATGAGCATATATCTTCAGCTGATGGAAAGGCAGCTTCATAAGCCCGAGGCCTTCGAGAATGTGGACACCTGCCGGGAAAGCCTTATCTCCAAGATAAAGGTGCTCAAGAGCGAGGTGGAGCGGCTCAACGACATTGTGGTGGACTTCCTTTCCACAGTACGGCCCAGGAATGCCAACCTGCAGGAGGAGGACCTTAACCAGATCATCAGGGATGCTGTTGAGATTATGATTCCGGACCTGGAGCAGCACAATATCACCCTTAAGCTGGAGCTGGAGGAGAACCTGCCGTACATTATGCTGGACAGGGGCTTCATGAGACAGGTCCTTACCAACCTGATAAGCAATGCGAAGGATGCCATGAAGGAGCAGGGCTCCGGCACCCTGACTATATCCACCGGGAAGAACAGCGAATCAGTCATCCTCTCTGTGGCTGATACAGGCACAGGAATCAAGAGCGAGAACCTGACCAAGATATTCGACCCATACTTCACCACCAAGAAGAGCGGCACAGGAATAGGGCTCACCCTGGTCTATAAAATCATCAAGGGGATGGGTGGAGATATCGGAGTCGACTCAAGGCAGGGCTCCGGGGCCACATTCCGCATAACACTGCCGCGTATGGAAAAAGAGATAAGACAGATTGAATGGGAGACAAAATGAAGTTCAATATCCTTGTAGTAGATGATGAAGTCAATATCCGCCGTGGCCTTGCCATGGGCCTTTTGGACGAAGGCTATAATGTTTACGAGGCAAGTGACGGTCTTGAGGCCCTTAAGATAATTGCCTCCAAAGAGGTGGACCTGGTGATCACCGACCTTAAGATGCCGGAGATGACCGGAGAGGAGCTCCTGAAGCAGATCACAGCCAACTATAAGAATATTCCGGTGATAATCCTGACAGGCCATGGAACTATAGAGACTGCGGTGGAGACCATGCACAACGGAGCCTACGACTTCATGACCAAGCCCCTTAATCTTGACCACCTCTTCCTTATCATAAAGCGGGCCCTCTCCAACAGACAGCTTGTCCTTGAGCACAACCAGCTCCAGGCTCAGGTGGAGAAGATGAAGGCTTCCCACAACATGATAATAGGCAAAAGCCCCAAGATGCACCAGATAATGGAGACTGTGGAGCAGGTGGCAGGAACCAGGGCCTCCATCCTCCTTACAGGCGAGAGCGGTGTAGGAAAAGAGGTGGTGGCAAATGCAATCCAGTCCCTTTCTGACCGCCGGGACAAGCCCTTTATAAAAGTGCACTGCGCCGCCCTGGCAGAGGGTGTTCTTGAGAGCGAGCTCTTCGGTCACGAGAAAGGGGCCTTCACCGGTGCTCTTGCTCAGAAGAAAGGAAAGTTCGAGCTGGCTGACAAAGGTACGATATTCCTTGACGAGATAGGAGAGATAAACCAGAACACACAGGTCAAGCTCCTCAGGGTTCTCCAGGAGCGGGAGTTCGAGCGGGTGGGAGGCACCGAGACCATAAAGGTGGATGTCCGCATCATCTCGGCTACAAACAAGAACCTGCAGCAGGAGGTGCAGAAGGGCAACTTCCGGGAAGACCTTTTCTATCGCCTCAATGTTGTCAATATAGAGATTCCGCCGCTCAGGGAGCGGAAGGAGGATATACTCCTTATGGCCACAGCTTTCATAAACAAGTTTGCCAAGGAGAACAACAAGCAGATAAACGGCATGGATTCCAAGGTCATGACAATTCTTTACAATCATCCATGGCGGGGCAATATAAGGGAGCTTGAGAACTGTATGGAGAACGCTGTTATCATGTGCCGGAGCAATATAATAACAGTGGATGACCTGCCCTTTGCAATGCACAAGGAGGCAGGGGACAACTATGTGAAGATCCGGCTGGGCACATCTCTGGACAATGCGGAGAAGACCCTGATAATGGCCACCCTGGACATGTGCAAGGGAAACAAGAGCAAGGCTGCCGAAGTGCTTGCAATAGGAAGGAAGACACTGCACCGCAAGCTGGACGAATATGCAGAGAATTGAAGAATACTTCACTCCCGAGATGATCCGCTTCCTGCGGACTTCCATAGAAGAGGCCGAGGGCAACGAGGTCTTCTTTTCCGGCAAGGCCAATGCCGATGGTATTGTGGACGAGATTATCCTGGCCGCCAGGGGAAAGGAAGACACCGTACCTGTCATAGAATCGGTGATTGACTTTGGAGATGTCATAATACACAACCATCCCAACGGCCTTCTGGTGCCAAGCGAGGCAGACCTGGATGTGGCCGGAAGGCTGGGGCGCCACGGCATAGGTGCATACATAATAGACAACCAGGCCACCAGACTCTATGTCATAGCCGAGATAATAAAGCGCAACAAGAAGGAGCTTTTAGATATTGATGAGACTGCCGGATACCTTGAGGACGGGGGAGCTCTTTCCAGGAGCGTGGAGGACTACGAGGCCAGACCCCAGCAGATAGACTTCCTGAAGGCAGTCTGCAGCTCCTTCAACAAGGACAACATCACCATAGCCGAGGCCGGCACCGGTGTGGGAAAATCCTTCGCATACCTTATCCCGGCCTTCAAATGGGCCGAGCAGAACAGGGAGCGGGTGATAATCTCCACAGGCACCATAAACCTGCAGCATCAGCTTCTGGAGAAAGATATTCCGGTTATACAGAAATTATTGGGCAGCAAGCTGAAGGCAGTTCTGGTGAAGGGAAGGCAGAACTACATCTGCTTAAGGCGCTTCAACGACAGGCTCCAGGAGGCAGGCCTCTTCGACAACGAAGCCGATTTCAAGGCTATTGAGAAGTGGCTGGGTGTTACAAAGACAGGGGAGCGGAGCGACCTTTCATTCTTCCCCACATGGGAGCTGTGGAGCGATATTTGCTCCGAAAGCGAGAGCTGCCTTGGCATAAAGTGTCCGTACCGGGACAGGTGCTTTGTCATAAAGTCCAGGAAAGAGGCCACCAGCGCCAGCATCATAGTGGTGAACCACCATCTCCTTTTCTCCGACATGGAGGCCAGGATGGAGGATGACTTCAACGGAACCAGCATACTGCCTAATTATTCCAGGGTTATCTTTGACGAGGCCCACAACCTGGAGAACGCTGCCACATCCTACTTCTCCCAGAGCGTGAACAAGGGGTATATCCTGAAGGTGATGCACCAGATCTACCGCCGTATAAAGGAGCGGGTGTTCGGCATATACCGGTTCTGGAGCTATTACACCGAGCAGAAGGAGAAGCTTGAGAGCATTCCTCAGCAGATAGCTGTGATAATAAGCAGGACCGACGACCTTGAGAAGGTGATCCAGGCCAATGTGCTCATGAATGACAACTCCTCGGTGCTGGACATGCGGAGCGAGGCCATCAACACCGCCGACATCTACGCTGCTGTGGGAAACCTGCGGAACGAGATAAATGATCTTTTCAACATCATAACCGACATACACGAAGAGCTTTCCAAAATGCCGGACAAAGAGGTCAAGAACGACAAGAGGATGTACGAGACCTCCATAGTCAAGAGCAAGCTCAGCGGCATTATAAGCATGCTCAACGACTTCATCGCAGACCAGGAGACCTGCATCAACTATATAGAGAAGGGGAAGAAGTATTCATCCCTCTTCATAGCACCCCTCTCTGTCTCCGAGACACTGCGGGAGATTATCTTCAACAAGCTTGCCAACGTGGTGCTGGTATCTGCCACCTTGAGCGTGAACAGGAGCTTTGAGTTCTATGCCACCCGCATAGGATTGCATGATGTGGAGCGTCCTGTGGCAAGGTTCATCTTCGACTCTCCCTTCGAATATAAGAAGAATGTGCTTCTCTCCATCCCGTCGGATCTGCCTGAGCCCAAGAGCGCAGACTACAGCCATAAGCTTTCAGATCTTATTAAAAATGTGCTTATAATTTCCGAAGGGAAGGGGCTTGTGCTCTTTACCTCTTATTCCATGCTCAAGACAGTCTATGACCTGGTGCGGGACGATTTCTCCAATGCAGGAATCACTCTGTTCAAGCAGGGGGATGATGACAACAAGAAGCTTTTAGGCAACTTCTTTATAAACAAGAACAGCGTCCTCTTTGCCACCGACTCCTTCTGGGAAGGGGTGGATGTGCCTGGGGAATCCCTGTCTGTCCTCATTATCTGCCGTCTGCCCTTCAAGGTGCCGTCAGATCCGGTGATAAAGGCCAGGATGGAGCTTATAGAGAAGAAGGGTGGCAATTCATTTATGGAATATTCCCTGCCCGAGGCTGTCATAAAGCTGCGGCAGGGGTTCGGCCGCCTTATACGGCGGAAAAGCGACCGGGGGGTGATTCTCATCACCGACACCCGGATATTGTCTAAATTTTACGGTAAGATTTTCTTCAACTCTCTCCCGGAAACCAGGAGAGATATTACATCATCAGATAGGATTTGCTTGAAAATAGAGGATTTCCTCTATCAGTGATCAGCTTTTGCTGCAGATAAAGTCACGGTATTTCTCGGGATCGGTCTCAAGAGCCACAATATTCTCTTCGTCTGTGCACTTGAAGAGGGCAGCCTTGGTCTCGGTCTTAAGCCGCTCTGCATCCATCTCCCTGCCGTTCCTGGAGGAGAGTCCTGCATAGAGCATATTCTTTCCGGACATCACGCTGAAGGATTTAGCGAAGTTCTGGCACAGGGCAAGGCCTTCGTGGAGATCCCTGTCCGGGAAAATCACAGCAAACTTGTCATCCGATACTGCAAAGCGCAGATCGTTGAGGGTGAAGCACTCTTCTGCCACCTCGCCGGCCAGCTTCCAAAGGTCTGAGCCCGGGGTGGAGGTGAACCTGAACTCTGCCAGCACCAGGTCCTTCTTAAGGGAGATGGATTCTGTGATGCAGTCGGTCAGGGCTATGTCGAAGAACTTGAAGTCTGCAAAGCCGAAGTCTGTAGGCTTGTGCTCGAATTCAGGCTCAGCCTTTTCCTCAGGAATCAGAGGCTCAGGCTCTGCCGAAGGCTCCTGGACAGGCTCGTAATAGGTCACATTCTCAGCCTCTGGAACTGCCTTTTCCTCAACTATAGCTGCATCTGCGGCTGCCTCAGCCTTTGCAGTCCTTGACTTGAACCTCAAGCCCTTGCTGGAGGAGAGGACCAGTGCAACAGCAGTGACTATTATGAACACCAGGGTGTAGACCATAAGTGCCTTGAAGATGTAGACAATCTGGGCACGGTCAGAAATCTTGTAAAGAATCTCTATGTTGAGCACCGGAGGAGTCGCAGTAACCTTGACCGGTCCCTTGTAGAGCATGAAGTTGCGGCTGGAGGTGTACTTTGCCTCGTTCTTGTCAGGGTAGAACTGTACTGCATCGGGATTGGAGGAGTAGTAATAGAGGACATGGTTGTCCTTGTTCTTGATCACCAGGGACTGAAGCCGCCTGTCGTAATTGAAGAGCGCCTTTACGTTCTTGCTGAATGCCGGGAAGAACCGGTCTCCTGCCAGATATCCGTTGCGGATCACCTTGCTCATCTGGCCGAACATGTCATCTCCCCGCTGGGAGTTCGCTTTCTGAATTCCATAAATTCTGATTGTGAAAAGTGTAGTCAGAAGTAAAAAAATAGCCAGCGCCGATACTGCGTATACGACAATAATATTCTTTTTCATAATATTATTATCGGAACTATGGGATAATCTTTGAGATAATTCTAATCATTAATTCTGCAAAAAGATGACGTCTGGCATTGGCTGTCACCAGAACCTCGTTCTCATCCAGCTTTTCATCGGTGACGCCGGCGGCCATGTTGGAGATTACCGATATGGCCAGAACCTTGAGCCCCGCATGGACTGCCAGTATGGTCTCGGGGACTGTGGACATGCCCACTGCATCGGCTCCCAGGACCCTTGCCATGCGGATCTCGGCCGGAGTCTCGTAGCTCGGTCCCATGAACCATATATAAACCCCTTCCTTGAGGTCTATGCCCAGCTCCTGGGCTGCCTTGCGGGCATTCTGCTGCAGCACCGGGTCGTAGCATTCAGACATGTCGGGGAACCGGGGTCCGAAGTCGGAGTTGTTCTTTCCGATGAGGGGGTTGGTGCCCGACAGGTTGATATGGTCTGTGATGAGCATGAAGTCCCCCGCCTTGAAGGATTTGTTGATGCCGCCGGCAGCATTGGTCTGAAGGAGATAGGATATACCCAGCATCTTCAGGGTACGCAGCACCACAGCGATGTCATGGCCGTCGTAGCCTTCGTAGAAATGGAAGCGGCCGTCCAGCAGGATCACATCCTTATTCTGGAGCTTCCCGAAAATAAGGCGGCCGATGTGGCCCGGTGCTGTGGAGACAGGGAAGTGGGGTATAGACTTGTAAGGAATCTCCACATCAATCTTGACCTGGCTGGTGAGAGGGCCCAGACCTGAGCCCAGGATGATGGCGATCTTAGGCTGTCCCCTGTAGTTGTTCTCGAACAGTATTCGGTTGATATAGTGGGTAGCCTTGATTATTGTCGCATCATTCATATTCCCATTTTACAATCAATTTGAAAAATTGTATACTATGACCATGAAAAAGCTTATAGCCCTTGGAATGAGCGGTGGTGTGGACTCTTCCATGGCTCTGGAATATCTAAGGAAGGACTGGGACACAATAGTTGGGGCCAACCATGTGGTGTGGCACGGCGTCAAGTGCTCAAGCCCCGAGGTGATAGAAAGAGCCCGGGCCCTTTGCCGAAGGGAGAATATACCATTCTACTGCCTTGATGTCTCGGATGAGTTCAACCGACAGGTGGCCAAGGCTTTTGTCAGGGACTATCTCCATGGTCTTACCCCCAATCCCTGCGTGATCTGCAACAGGATGATCAAGTTCACATTCTTCTACGACAGACTGAAGGAGCAGCTTATAAAGGACGGCATCATGTCGCCGGCCGACCAGCTCTATTACTCCACCGGCCATTATGTCCGCCTGGTGGATCGGTCCGGCTCCCTCTTCCTTGCCAGGGCCAGGGACCTGTCCAAGGACCAGAGCTACATGCTCTACAGGCTCCCCAAGGAGCTCCTGGCCCGCTGTGTATTCCCCCTGGGGGACAGGTTTAAGACCGATGTCAAGAAAGAGGCGGCAGAGCTGGGGCTCCCATCCAGCAGCGTCAAGGAGAGCCAGGATATCTGTTTCATAGAAGGCTCCTACGGCGATTTCATAGAGAAGTACACAGGCCGGCAGTACCAGCCTGGCTCCATATACGACACCCAGGGCAACAGACTGGGGCTCCACCGGGGCTACATCCACTACACAATAGGCCAGCGGAAGGGGCTGGGACTGGGTAGCGGTCCCTGGTACGTCACCCAGGTGATACCCGAGAAGAACCAGGTGATAGTAGGCAGGGAAGAGGAGCAGGGACAGAAGGACTTCACGGTCAGAGACCTTAACTGGTTCATCGATTTCAAGGGACCGCTGGAGGCCGCCGTGCAGGTCCGCTACAACTCGGGTACGCACCCCTGCACCGCAGAGGCCGGGGAGGGCGGCAAAGTCCAGGTGCATCTTAAGGAGAAGACCGTGATAACACCGGGGCAGAGCGCAGTCTTCTACGACGGGGACGTAGTCCTTGGGGGAGGAATAATAGCATGATAATCCACCTGGAATCGGTGTCCTCCACCATGGACGCCGCCCGGTCTCTGCTTCCTCAGAAGCCTGAGGACGGCACCGCCGTGTATGCCGACTACCAGGAGCAGGGGCGGGGCCGGGTGCAGGGCCGTCGTTGGGACAGCCCCAAGGGGGAAAGCCTCCTTGCCACCTTCCTTTTCAAAACGGAATCCATAGCTTTTCCCCTGTCCAGCTTCCCCCTCTATGCCGGCTATGTAACAGCAAGGTGCCTCAAGAGGCTTTACGGCATAGAGTGCCAGGTCAAGTGGCCCAACGACGTTCTTGTGGATGGGGCCAAGATATCAGGCACCTACTGCGAGTGTATCGATGACTACATTTCCTGCGGCATCGGGATCAACCTCCTGCAGGAGCATTTTCCATCCCACAGGCGCAAAGCATGCTCTGTGAAATCAGTCTCCGGGAAGGGGGCTGACAGGGAAGAGCTCCTGAAAGAAATAGTAAAAGAATTTATAACTAACTTGAAAAACTCTAACTGGATTAAAGATTTTCAAAGCATACTTTATAAAAATGGCAAAATATTGACAGTTTTGGAGGGGCTGGCCGATTCAGGCACATCAGTCACCGGAACCCTCATGGGCATCGGAGAGTATGGCCAGATGCTCATCCAGACCTCCGACGGTACTATTAAAGAAATCTTCACCGGGGAAATCCAGTAAAAATATTTTTAGCAAACTGTTGAAGATTTTGTTTATTATTAGTAAATTATAGAAAAAAGCAAACAATTTTTTTAATTCATAAAGGGGTTAATTAACTATGGCAA
>JAFXTY010000047.1 GCA_017535435.1 Spirochaetia bacterium
CTCACTAAAGGATAAGATTTTATGTGTCCGGGGCAACTGTGACACCGAGGTGGACCAGATGGTGCTGGAGTTCCCTATTTTAGCTGATTACAGTGTCATTCCTGTGGGGAACAGGATTATATATGTGACCCACGGCCATAAGTTCAATACCAAGACACCACCGCCACTGCAGAAAGGTGATATCCTTCTCCATGGCCATACCCATATTCCTGCATGGGAGCAGTTCGGAGATGACAACCTGTATCTGAACCCTGGCTCAATCTCCATTCCCAAGAACGGCAGCGCCCACAGCTACATGGTGGTGCTGGAGAATGGCACTTTCCAGTGGAAGACTCTGGATGGAGAGGTGTACCAGAAGCTTTAAAGTGGGGTTTCGGCAGCTTCTTGAGCAAAAGCTGGATCCTGCCCAAACTCATGACTAGGATGAACTTCCATATCAGCATTATCAGCCCACAATTCGCATTGTGTCATTACAGTCTGGACAGCATCATCCATCCCTTCTGGTGGGTATTTATGTTTTTTAAGAAGCTTTTTGACAAGCATACGCATCCTGGCACGGGCCGAATCCCGTTTTTGCCAGTCAATAGTTCTATTTCTACGTAAAGTCTCGGTTAATTCTTTTGTTATGGCGATTAATTCTTCATTCTGATAAAAATCCTTGATTGCTTCTGGCTTAGTTAAAGCATCATAAAAAGCAAGCTCATCAGCTGTAAGTCCAAGCTTCTCCCCTTCTTTATTGGCATCTGAAAGCTGTTTAGCCAGTTTGAGCAGTTCTTCAATAACCTGCTCATTTGTAAGCATTCCATTAAGATAAGAGTTCATCACTCTCTGGATAATCTCGCTGAATTTCTCGGATTTGACAACATTTGTCCTGCGGTAGATATGCACCTGCTCCGCAATAAGCTTTTTCAACAGTTCAACAGCCAAGTTCTTCTCTTTCATCTTGGAGATTTCGTTCAGGAATTTAGGATTGAACAGTGAGAATTCCTGCTTAACATCTGAGAACAGATTGATTACACCATCGCTTTTTACGCTCTGTTTTAGAAGCTCATTGATTCGCTGGTTCATTTCGGGCAGGGAAATCTTATGATTACCGCCCTGGTTCATAAGCCTTAGAGTAAGCACTCTGACCGACTCAAAGAAAGCCGCTTCAAACCGGGTATCTCTATCCACCATGGAAGAACAGAGAGAAAGAGCCTGATGAAGCATCAGGGCTTCTTTGACAAATGCACTCTTATCATCGGCCTTATCCCTGGCAACAATGAAGTTTACTGCCCCGCTAATTGTTTTTGCACGTTCCAAATCAGTACCAACTGCAAACTTAGAATAATTATACCCATGGAATAAATCACGGCAAACAGACAGCTTCTCAAGGAACTTAGGATAAGCAGCTTTGGAAACATCGGTATCCCCATAGTTCTTTTTATCCCGGACAGTGTAATCATTCATAGCCTGCTTAAGGGCTGAAGCAATACCTACATAATCGACAACAAGACCACCCTCTTTATCCCTAAATACTCGGTTTACCCGGGCAATAGCCTGCATAAGGTTATGGCCGGACATAGGTTTATACACATACATAGTGGCAAGAGAGGGGACATCAAATCCGGTAAGCCACATATCTACAACTATTGCAATTTTCAACGGGCTATCGTTATCTTTAAATTTTTTGGCGAGTTCTTCCTTATGGTGTTTATTTCCTATAATTTTATGCCAATCTTCGGGGTCATTATTATCAGATGTCATGACAACACCGACTTTTTCAGTCCAATTTGGCCGAAGTTCCAAAATCCTATTATAGATTTTCATGGCAATAGGTCGAGAATAAGCAACTATCATGGCCTTGCCAGTAAGCAAGTTCTCTCGGTAGTTTTCATAGTGATCAAGGATATCATCAACAAGGGAGTTTATGGTCTTCTCGTTGCCTAAAATAGCCTCCATACGGCCTAATTCACGCTTGCTCTTGGCAATAACTTCGGGGTCAGCATCCCCAGCCATAATGGCGTATTCCTGATCAATCAGCTTAAGAGTAGCTTCGTCTAGTTTAAGCTTAATGACACGGCTTTCGTAGTAGACAGGACGTGTAGCACCATCTTCAACTGCCTGGGTCATGTCGTAAACATCAATGTAATCACCGAAAACTTCACGAGTACTGCGGTCTTTAGATGAAATTGGAGTACCTGTAAAGCCTATATATGTGGCATTTGGAAGACTATTACGGATAATCCGGGCAGTACCAACTACCCTCTTGGCTATCTCCTCTCCATGTTCGTTCTTAGTCATGACTATTTTTTCAGAAAGTCCATACTGTCCTCGGTGAGCTTCATCTGCCATAACAATAATGTTTCTGCGATCTGAGAGGCAGTCAAAGGACTCCTCAAACTTCTGCATAGTTGTAAAGATGATGCCATTTGCCTGAATACCAGCAAGGAGTGACTTAAGGTTTTCCCTGCTTTCAGCCTGTTTTGGGGTCTGACGCAGGAATTCCTTGCATTTTGCAAACTGGCCGAAAAGCTGGTCATCAAGGTCGTTCCGGTCAGTCAGAACTACAATAGTTGGACTATCTAAGGCTTCCTGCAGCAGATGAGCATAGAAAACCATAGAAAGTGACTTACCGCTTCCCTGGGTATGCCAGAACACACCTCCCTTTCCATCGGTTTTTGTAGCTTTTTTTGTGGATTCAATAGCCTTGCGGACTGCAAAATACTGATGATATCCTGCAAGAATTTTGGTCTGTTTTAATCCTTCGTTTGAAAAACAGATAAAGTTTTTGATTATGTCAAGAAGCCTTTCTTTCTGAAAAATACCTTCAAAGAATGTATCAAACTGAGCATATTTGGTGTTCTCATAACTGCCATCTTTGGTTTTCCATTCCATGAAACGGTCTTCGCCAGATGTGATTGTTCCTGCCTTGGAAAGGCCCATATCACTCATGACACAGATTGCATTGTAGATGAACATGGATGGTATTTCCTGCATGTAGTTCCTGAGCTGGGAATATGCCTCGCTGGCATCAGTCTCTTCTCTGGATGGAGACTTAAGTTCCACAATGACTACAGGAAGACCATTAAGGAATAAAACTATATCAGGGCGTTTGTTACTATGTTCTATATAAGTCCACTGATTTGCCACTATAAAGGAGTTATTCTCTGGTTTTGCATAATCAACCAGATAAACTATGGATGACTGTTCCTCTCCTTTTACAACAAACCGGACAGGCACTCCATTCTGGAGATAATCCATGAAAAGTGCATTTTTCTTTACTAAATCATCATTATCAAAATTTCTAAGTTTAAAAAGGGCATCTGCGATGGCATCAGATGGAAGAAATTGGTTCAAGTGACGAATCGACTTTTCTAAGACCATATCATAAAGAGGACTATTGAAATCACGCTCTACATCTGGACCATAGACATAGGAATACCCCATATCTTTAAATAACTCTATCAACCCAGATTCATATGAATTCTCGTTAAAAGAAGACGCCATATAGTTATAATATCATAATTTATAGAGTTTGTAGAGAGGAGAACAATAAAACAATTAGCTAAATTTGCTCTTTTTTAAGAGTATAATTATATAAGTCAGGACTTACTTTATAATATTTAATAGTTTTTTTGTAAGAGGCTTCAATCATTTTTCTTATAGAATCAATAAAAACATCTGGGACTTGATATCCAAAAAGAATTTCTTCTAAAAGATTATCATCATAAAAAACTTTTGTACTAAAAACAGTTTTAGGTTGCTTTACCAACTCAGTATCAAATAAAAGAGCCCTATATTCACTTTCCGTTTTCCAATAATCTTTTTTATGGGTTAAATTATAAACAACATTACCAATTTGCTCATCTCGATTCTTTAAAAGATGGACATAATGCTTTCCATCATTATTATATTCTATTTTCTCAAAAATAAACTTTTTTGGAGGGAAAATAATCGAATAATGATTGAATATATCTGTAGCTTCAATTTTTACAGGGTCAAAAGATAAATCATCACAAATATTATATCCTATACATATACCATTATACTTTCCTGCATATAAAGCCCACATTGAATCATTTAAGTAGTTAGTTGTCAAACTTAGAAGATGGTTTGACTCAGCAATCATTATTTTTGCCATTTTCTGTACAAAAGCCTGGGCATCTCCTTTTTTCAATTCCTTTAAAAAGCTATCAACTGTTGAAAGCTTATTACCAGGCAACAACCTTGACTTATAAACCTCTAACCACCTTATTATTTCTTCTTCTGTGGCTGATAAATCAACCTGTATTTGACAATCAAAGGGATCGTTCAGTTCTGATGGTCTAGAAAAATAGAGATACTTGTTTTTCAAGGAATCTAATGTGTACTCAAAACTTTTTGTGTTAGAAATATCTCGATATTTATATAAAATCATGTTTATTCCTTTATTAGTAATTATACAAATAGTATCTTCAAAAGACAATTGAAAAGATAAACGAGAATTTAGTTGCTTAAAGGTCAAGGACGGAGATATCCAGTTCGCCGGATATTAAACGTGGTAAAAGTATATCTCTCAGTTCAGCAAGTTTATCGTTTTCAAGTATATTTGCTTGGTACTGTTCCATAAGTTGTCCGATAAGAGTCTCGAAATTTAAAAGAGTTTCATTATCTGGTATTAGAACCGATACATTATTCATATCACCTTGAGTAATCAAAGGCTGAGTAGAACCACGATTCAGTGCTCGATAATCGATTCTTTGAAGGACTTGGAACGTATACTCATAGAAGATACTTGTAATAACAAGCGTATTATCAGAAGTCCAACATGGCGAATTGAAACGCTGAACCACACCATGTGTTCCTACTCGACCTGTAACAAGTATTTTGTCAATATGGTTAGCCTCGGTAGTATACCCCATTACTGATGCTGCACCAACAAGAGGAATAACAGCAGAATCTGTTTTTTCTGCAAATTTGACTGGGGGACGCTTTCCACTCGTAATATCAGCTATATCAGCTAAGGTTCCTTGTCTCCAAGAGGGAGGACAAAATCCGTTTGACAGGATAAAGTCCTCAAACCATGCTTGATATATCGAAGATGCTTGCTGTAATAAATTCTCGTTTAACTGCCTTTACGTTTAATTATTATCAATAATAATGTTTATTCTATGCATTAAACAAAAAGGAGTAAAATAATGAAAGAAAAAATAATGAATGAAATCTTACAGCAAATGTTGCATTATTTAGATAATGCTCAACTAAAGCAGCTTAAGCAAGTGATTGAACAGTCACTACTCCCCTATGAAGTAAATAAGATAAGTACAGAAGTAGAAAAAGATGATAGTAGTGAACTGGTTAATAAATTCATAGCTGCCAAGCGTATAGAAGGTTGTTCTGCGAAAACATTGAATTATTATCAAACAACAATTGAAGCAATGATTCATTCTATTTACAAAAATGTACGGCATATTATGACGGAAGATTTACGTAATTATCTGACTGAATTTCAAGGTAAAAAACATTCAAGTCGTGTGACGATTGATAATATTCGCAGGATTTTATCCAGTTTTTTTTCGTGGCTTGAAGATGAGGATTATATAATAAAAAGTCCAGTACGCCGTATTCATAAAGTAAAAACAGCAAGTAATATCAAAGAGATTTATTCTGATGAGGATTTGGAAAAAATGCGTGACAATTGTAAAGAAATAAGGGATTTAGCAATGATTGATATGTTGGCATCAACCGGAATGCGTGTAGGTGAAATGGTTCTACTGAACCGTAATGATATAGATTTTAATGAGCGTGAATGTATTGTATTTGGCAAAGGAGACAAGGAACGAGTTGTCTATTTCGATGCAAGAACAAAACTGCACCTACAAGAATACCTCAACAATCGAAAAGATGATAATAAAGCACTTTTTGTAACACTTAAGTTTCCTTATCAGAGAATTAAGATTGGAGGAATTGAACATAGACTTCATAAGATAGGTGAAAAAAACAATATTTCCAAGGTCCATCCCCATAAATTTAGGCGTACACTTGCAACAATGGCAATTGATAAAGGGATGCCTATAGAACAACTACAAAGACTCCTAGGTCATCAGAGAATAGATACAACATTGCAATATGCAATGGTAAAACAGAGTAATGTAAAGATTGCACATAAAAAATTTATAGGGTAATATAATTATATGATTAAATGTATTTTAGGTAATATTGCAGATGTCACTATGGGACAATCTCCAAAATCAGAATATTATAATTTCGAGGGACATGGCATGCCATTCTTGCAAGGGAATCGAACATTTGGTGAAAAATATCCTACATTTGATACATATACAACTATGTCAACAAAGACAGCAAAAGCTGGTGATGTGATAATGAGTGTCAGAGCTCCAGTTGGTGATTTGAATATCACACCTGTTGATATTTGCTTGGGCCGTGGAGTTTGCGGGATAAGAATGAAGAATGGAAATCAAGATTTCCTTTTTTATCTTTTACGTTACTATATGCCACATTTAATCAACAAAGAAAGTGGCACTGTATTTGGTTCTATTAATCGCAATGATATTAATAAATTAGAAATAGAAATCCCAGAAGAACCATCAAAACAAATATATATATCTAGAATACTTGCCAGCCTTGATGAAAAAATAGATATTAACAACAAGATAAACGAGAATTTATCAGAGCAAATAAGAACTTTATGTAATGCTTGGTTAAATGATTATATTCCTTTTGGAGGTGAATGTCCTGAGGATTGGAAATTAACTCCACTGTCTTCGTTTGCCAACTTTATTGGTGGATATTCCTATAAAAGTGATGAGCTTCAGAATTCATCTGTAGCCATGGCAACAATAAAAAACTTTAATCGCAAAGGGGGGTTCAAACTTGATGGGTATAAGGAAATTGTAGCTTCTGGCAAACTAAAATCTGAACATCATGTTGATTTATTTGATACCCTTGTTGCGCATACGGATTTAACCCAAAATGCTGAAGTTATAGGAAATGCAGAACCTGTTTTAAGTTTTTCAAATTATAGCGACATTATTTTTTCTATGGATATTGTTAAAGTCGTTCCTACTATTCCCTATATTTCAAAATATCTTCTCGCTGCTTTGCTTCAAACTCAAAAGTTTAAAGAACACTGCCTTGGTTATGTTAATGGGACTACAGTATTACATCTAAGTAAAAAGGCTTTGCAAGACTATTCTCTTATGCTACCGCAAAATTTTGCAATCATTAAACCATTAGATGATATTGTGACTTCTATTTATCAGCAGATGGCTTTTAACATAGATGAATGTAGTAGACTTGAAAAAATCAGAGATAATCTATTACCTCAACTTATGTCTGGTGAGCTGGATGTCTCTAGCATAGACATTTAAGCCGCTAAATTCTCGTTTATTGTTCCATTTATTGCAATTTTATTATCAATAACTTTTAAGATAGAGGCTATCTTCGTTTGAGTTTTTTTATCTGGGAATCTTATTAAACATTTCAACAATTCTGGTTGTCTAAGACCAACTACTGTTGTTCCTGTAGCTCGTGAGCAAAGTTCTCTCTTAAATGCATTTGTCATCATATAATAATAAACATAATCTGCATCATAATCAGGTGAAATACGAATTCCAAATAATCTTTGACTGAGTACTATTCTTTCTTTTGAATTCCATTGATATATTTCCCCAAAGGGTGCTTCCGAAGTAATCAATATATCCCCATATTTAACCTCATCAGTCATCCATCTGTGATACATCTCTTCATTAACAAACCTTATACTTTCAGGTTGTACAATCCTTCCAGTTTTTATGTTTTTTGCAGATAATGCACGATAACCATTTTTTGCCCAATCTCCACCTAACTTTTTCGGTGTTAAGCCACGATGATCTATTATTAAAGACACAATGTTTCCTAAACAACTTTCTCTCCATTCAGATTTCATAACCAATCGCTCCAAGTTTTTTCCTTATTTCTTCTTCGAGTTCATGGCTTTTTGCAAACATTTGGCCAAGCTCAGTAGTAAGCCGTGTCATCTTCTCCTCAAATGGCTCCCCGTCATCCTCTTTATCTTCTATTCCTACATAACGTCCTGGAGTAAGGATATAATCCTGTTTTGCTATATCCTCAATTGTGGCCACCGAGCAGAAGCCCTTTACATTCTCGAGATTACCATTCTGAAAAGCAGTAAAAGTATCTGCCAGCTTCTTAATATCTTCCTCAGAGAAATCCCGGTGTTTACGATCGACCATATGCCCCATACTCCTAGCATCTATAAACACGGTCTTACCTTTCTGCTTTTTGTTTTTTGAGATAAACCATAGTGTTACAGGAATTGTTACGCTATAGAATAACTGAGTTGGCATAGCGACAATTCCTTCAACCAAATCGGCATTAACAATATTCTTGCGGATATCTCCTTCTCCACTGGATTGGGTAGACAAAGCCCCATTTGCCAACACCAGCCCAATCTTTCCTTTATCATTAAGATGGTGAATCATGTGCTGAATCCATGCATAGTTGGCATTATTTGCCGGCGGAAGACCATATTTCCAACGGACATCATCTTTCAACTTTTCCTGATTCCAGGGATGATAATTAAACGGCGGATTGGCAAGGATGAAATCGGCCTTAAGCCTTGGATGAAGATCATTTGTAAAGGTATCAGCCTGATAATCACCAAAATCTGCATCAATCCCGCGGATAGCCATATTAATTTTGGCCATTTTCCAAGTGTCAGCATTGGCCTCCTGCCCATAAACAGAGATTTCTCCCCTTCTGCCAGAATGAGCCTGGATAAACTTAGCACTCTGAACAAACATACCACCAGATCCACAGCAAGGGTCATAAACCCGGCAATTTGAGAATGGTTTCAATATAGCAACAAGGGTTTTAACAATACTGGATGGAGTATAGTATTCACCTCCGCCAACACCTTCTTTTTCAGCAAACTGGGCAATACAGTATTCATAAGTTCGGCCCAGCAGGTCTTCGTTAGACTCAGCATCATCCATCCGGATATTGTTTGTAAAAAGATCAACAACATTGCCCAATACCTGTTTATCAAGATCTGGACTTGCATAATTTTTTGGAAGCACATTCTTAAGTTTCTTGTTATCTGCTTCGATAGCCCTCATGGCGGTGTCGATGACAACTCCTATCTCTGGAGTATGGGCAGCAGAGGCGATAGTAGACCATCTAGCCTCTTCTGGAACATAGAAAACATTCTTTTCTTCATAGGCATCCCGGTCATTTTCGAAGCCATCCCCCTCGGCAACCAGCTCTTTATAACGTTTTTCAAAGGAACTTGATATGTACCTAAGAAAAATAAGGCCAATTATAACCTTTCTATACTCTGCAGCTGGGATATGCCCCCAAAGTTCGCAGGCAGCAGCCCAAAGTTGGTTCTCAAACCCTATGTTAGCCTTAGTTTCTTTTGCCATAAATACCTCTAAATATTACTATAATATGAGAAACCACTATTTTCCAGCTTTTTCTTTATCAAAACAATAAAAAAAAAACACCCTGAAACAAGTTCAGGGTGATATTGTGCATGTGATAAAAGTACCTTACCTGCAGATTCTGTTCTGGCATTCCTTGTAGAGTGCTGCAGTCTTGTCCACCACGTCGTCTGGCAGTGTCTTGATATTTGGGTCTCCCGCCAGGTTGTTGGCCTTGAGCCAATCCCGGACAAACTGCTTGTCGAAGCTTGCAGGGTTTGTCCCCACCTTGTAGGTGTCCCTGTTCCAGAAGCGGCTTGAGTCCGGGGTCAGAACCTCGTCGCCCAGCACCAGATCGCCCTTCTCGTCCAGACCGAACTCGAACTTGGTGTCTGCAATGATGATGCCGTTCTTGTATGCATGGTCGTAGCACCGCTTGTAGACAGCGATGGCAGCCTTCTCTATGGCGCTTCCCAGATTGTCACCCAGGTCATCCTTCATGTACTGGAGTGTAACGTTTACATCGTGGGTTCCGAACTCAGCCTTGGTGGATGGTGTCACTATCGGTTCAGCCAGCTTCTCGGCCTGCTGATAAGTCTTGTCGAACTTGTGACCCAGGAAAGGCTCTCCCTTCTTGTAAGCTTCCCACATGCTGCCGAACATATATCCCCTGACAATAACCTCGTAAGGTATCATCTTGAGCTTCTTCACCAGGATGGTGCGTCCCTCATACTCCGGTTTCTGGAACTCAGCAGGCATATCTTTAAGGTCTGATGAGATCATGTGGCTCTTAACGATATCCTTGGTGTAGTCGAACCAGAAGTTGGACAAAGCATTCAGCACCCTTCCCTTGTCAGGGATAAGCCGTGGCAGGATGACATCAAAGGCAGAAAGGCGGTCGGTGGTCACAATGACCATTCTTCCGTCTTCCAGATCATATACTTCGCGGACCTTGCCGCTGATAATTTTCTTCATTTTTCTCTCCTGCATAAATTTTAACATTTTAGCCCCTCTTCCGCAAGTCTATCCCCTTTCCTAATTGTCAAGCTTTCCCTATTTATGTTAAAATAAGTTATGAGAGTCGCAATATTCTTTGGATCAAAATCTGATACCGAAACCATGAAGAAAGCAGCCGACGTTTTAACTGAGTTCGGCGTTGAATATAGTGCCTACGCAATCTCTGCCCACAGAGCCGGGGATCTCCTTATAAAGACCCTGGATCAGGCTGAGAAGGATGGATGCGAGGTGATTATTGCAGGAGCAGGTCTTTCCGCAGCCCTTCCAGGGGTGATCGCAGGCCATACAGTGCTTCCTGTAGTGGGTGTTCCCCTTGAGTGCGTGACCCCGGGCAAGAGCAACGGCCTGGGAGGTATGGATGCCCTTCTTTCCACAGTGCAGATGCCGCTTCAGATTCCGGTGGCCAGCGTGGGAATAAACAATGCCAAGAATGCCGCATACTTAGCCCTGGAGATTCTGGGGATCAAATATCCTGAAATAAAAGAAAAACTTCTGCAGTTCCGCAGCAAGCTGAAATCTGATGCCGCAGTTAATGGCGGAAAGGTGGAATTTTGATTATGTGCTATACTGATTTTGAAGAAGACAAGCTGCATGATGAGTGCGGCGTAGTAGGTATTTTCCTTAACAAGAGTGAAACTTCTTCCAAGAAAGAATACAAAGCTTACTCTGCAAAAGGCTTCAATGCCGCAACATTGGCCTACTACGCCCTCTATGCCCTCCAGCACCGTGGACAGGAGAGCGCAGGTATCGCAATCAGCGATGGTGCTCAGATGAAGCTCCACAAAGGAAAAGGAACCACTGCCGAGGTATTCAATCAGGAGAATCTTGAAGCTCTGACAGGTCATATAGCCTGCGCCCATGTGCGCTATGCCACAGCTGGTAACAAATCCCCAGAGAACGCCCAGCCTATGATGCAGGGAACCAAGCTGGGAGACATTGCAGTTGCCCACAACGGACAGCTTGTTAACTACGAGCAGCTCAGGGAGATGCTTGAGGAGTCAGGCTGTACTTTCCAGTGCAACAGCGACACAGAGGTTATTCTCAAGCTTATTGCAAGATCATATAAGAAAGGTCTGGAGAGAGCTCTTATCGACACCATTCAGATGATCAAAGGCTCATTCTCTCTGATAATTATGACAGATGAGTGTGTAATCGGGGCAAGAGATCCCAACGGAATCCGCCCGTTGTGCCTTGGTGAGGTTGACGGCGGCTGGATGCTGGCCAGCGAGAGTTGTGCCTTTGATGCCCTTAACGGCACCTTTGTCCGGGATATCAAGCCGGGCGAGATTGTAATGATAAACAAGGAAGGTGTCACATCCTTCGACTTCGGCGAGAAGACTGCAAAACGTACCTGTGTATTTGAGTATGTATACTTCGCACGCCCAGACAGCATTATGGACGGAATTCCTGTAAACGTTGCCCGGGAGCGGATGGGTGCATGCCTTGCAAAGGAGAGCGGTGTTCCAGCAGATGTAGTTATCGGCGTGCCGGACAGCGGCCTCAGTGCAGCCCAGGGTTATGCCAAGGCTACCGGAATCCCATATGCCAGCGGACTTATCAAGAACAGATATATCGGAAGAACCTTTATTGCCCCGACCCAGCGGGAACGGGAGAACATGGTGTTCCTCAAGCTGAACGCTGTACGCTCAGTTGTGGACGGAAAACGTGTTGTTGTTATCGACGACTCAATTGTACGTGGTACCACAAGCCGCCGTCTGGTGCAGATCCTGCGCCGTGCCGGAGCAAAGGAAGTGCATTTCCGCATAGCATCTCCACCGGTTAAGTTCCCATGCTACTTCGGTATCGATACCCCGAGCCGGAATGAGCTTATCTCCAACAAGCATAATGTGCAGGAGATCTGCAAGGAGATCGGAGCCGACACCCTGGCCTTCATCAGCGCAAAGGGAATGCTTGAGGCATGCAGGGAATGCAATCCCGACAGTTACGGCTTCTGCGAGGGGTGCTTCACAGGGGTATACCCGATGAGCGTCCCGGGCGAGATCCACGGCAAGAAGCTGTAATTAAGTTCAGGGCTTTAAAGCATACACAGACGCATCTAAATCTATCTCAAGAGGCTTGAGCACCCGTGGTGTTTTCAGCAGTTCGCCTGTCTCAGGGTTTCTGCCCAGTTTCATGGTATTGGAATCTGACGCCTGTCTCCAGATCAGACTATTAAGAATATGTTTCGCGTCCTCAAAGGCCTGGGTCTGCATCCTGCTGCAATAATTGGTTATGTAATCAGCGGCCGCTTTTGAATCCTTCATCTTTGAAGCCTTTTTAAGCACTTCAGGCATACCGGCAGCCATATTCTTCTCTGCCCTGCCCCAATACTCTTTGACAGGTATTCCATAGGCTTTGTATGAATCATGGCCTACGCACAGGGTTGAAAGCTCCTTGAACGCATAGTAGGGATAATGCTCTGCATCAAAGTGACCAAACTCGGATGCAGGCTGATCTCTTCCATAAGCCTCATTTACAGAGAGGGATGCATTTGACACAGGGACAAACACGCCATAGATGGCAGGACCAGTGCTTTCCCAAGTGACACATGCCATATCTGCGGGCATATCCGGGTAGACCTGAAGCACATGGACGCTCATGGCTGTATCAGTACCGATGACACGCATATCAATCCGCCCTGTGGCATCAGGATTATATTCAGTCCCTTCATACCGGTTCCGGAGAATTGCGCAGACATCCTGAAGGCTCACCTTTTTATCAGGCTTGAAGCACAGAGGATACATGGCATCCAGCTTATAACCATCCTTATAAAGTGATGGAGCCAGCATCTTATGCCCTATCCAGGTCCGCATATGGCAGTAATCTTCAGCAACTTCTTTTCCGGAATAAGTCTTGAACAGGTCCAGCTCCTTATTCTTTCCATATACTGCAAAACCATGTTTCTCCGGCAGTTTCTCAAGGTTCTTCGAGGTAAAGCTCTCCTCATATTCCGAAAGATATTCCAGGGTGAACTCGTTGCCGAAGACCGACACTTTATCTGCCGGCAGCTTGACTGCGGCATACTGATACCCGGTGTACATCTCCATATACCACACCTCTTTCTGGTCTGCTATAAGGGCGATGTTGCACTCGCTGCTGCCATACTGGTCTATTATCGAGGCCAGAACCTTTGCCGCCTCCCGGGCACTTCGGCTTTGGCATAAAACCAGGTCTGCCGCCGTATTCTCGGTAAGCCCGGTCTCCTTGAGTGGATCTGCCTCAAGGGCAGCGCTGTTTGCAAAAGCAGTTATGGCCATAGTCATGGCTACACCATATTCATTGGTGCAGGCTGTGGCATCATTCGGTCTCCCCTCTCCTTTCATGACACTGGAGAAGAAAGGAGTTGCCGTATACTTGTAAGTTGTGGCAGGGATATTGGCAAACACCTTGCCCTTCATATCCACCTGCATGGAACGGCCAGGCTTGTTCTCCACCCTGGGTGTTATGGTGATATGGTTTCCCCAGACAGCCTGGTTGTCGCTGGATCTGGCGATAAAGGCGGTCCCGTCGGCACTGGCGGCAGGCCCCACATAGACACCGGTGCAGGCAGAAGCCGCATCAGCAAGGGCAAAAAGTACTATGCATATTGCAATCAGCATCTTACCGATATTTCTCATAAAGCAACCTTATTATCCGTTAAAGAACTTGAACATCCTGTCCCTGAAGTCAGGTGCTGTATCGTAGCAGTCGTGACCGTAGTCCTTGTACATATGTATCTGGCAGCCCAGGCATCTGGCAATATCATAGGAAGCAGCACTGCCAAGCACAGCATCATCCTCGGAACCCACCACCAAAACAGGACATTTGATCTTATCCAGCTCAGATGTGGCATCAAAGTCCACAGCACCTTTCGCTATGACGATAAACCTGGCAAATTCCTCGTCTGTCACGCTTTTTCCTGTGGCAATGAAAACATCCTTGAACTGATCAAACAGATAAGCTGGATATACTTTCTTTAAAAAATCGAGATAGAGGGCTGCTCCATCCCGCTTCTCAGCCAGGGAAACCCAGCCCCCGATGACAGAATTGCCCATATCAGATATTTTGGCAGCGGTGGAACCAAGCACCAGCTTATGCACCAGCTCAGGGTACCAGGCCGCAATCAGCATTGCCATCATACCACCCTGAGAAGCGCCGAAGAGGCATACATCCTCAAGTCCCAGCTCCTTCATCTTCTCTGCTGTATCCCTGGCCATATCTGCCACTGTGTAGACAGGTGGGACATCTTCCCGCCTGTCAATAAGATAGATGGTATAGTCCTTGTCATAGGCCCTGAATGCGTTCTTTACAGCATCCCCCATCAGCAGGACACTCTTGACACTGAGTCCAGGCAACATCACCAGAGTTTTATCTCCGGTACCGAATTTTAGATAGTTCATAATAATATTTTAACCTCATATTGACGGCAATACAATATAAAGTTAAAGTTTAATTGTGGATGCACCAGAAACAATTATCACAATCAGGCATCTCTGCAAGGAATATGAGAATGTCACCCCTCTTTCAGATGTCAATGCTGAGATAAAGAAGGGAGATGTCATAGCCATAATCGGCCCCTCAGGATGCGGAAAATCCACCCTGCTCAGGTGCATCAACCTTCTGGAGAAACCTACGGGTGGAGAAATCCTTATAGACGGTGTGGCAATCACAGACCATAAAAGCGATGTCCCTGCCCTGCGCCGGAAGATGGGCATGGTGTTCCAGTCCTTCAACCTGTTCAACCATATGACAGTTATAGAAAACATAATGGCTGCCCCGGTTGACCTTCTCCACAGGCCAAAGGAGGAGGCCCGGGCAAGGGGAATGGAGCTTTTGCGCATGGTGGGCCTGGCAGACAAGGCCGATTCCCTTCCGGAGATGCTTTCTGGAGGTCAGAAGCAGCGGGCGGCAATTGCCCGGACCCTGGCTATGGATCCTGAGATAATCCTTTTTGACGAGCCTACAAGCGCCCTGGACCCCACCATGATCGGTGAGGTGCTGAGCGTAATAAGGAATCTGGCCCGCCAGGGCATGACCATGCTTATAGTGACCCACGAGATGAAGTTTGCCCGTGATGTCTCAAACCGCGTCTTCTACATGGACCAGGGGATTATCTATGAGGAAGGAAGTCCTGAACAGATCTTTGAACACCCTCATCGGGAAAGGACCCGGCAGTTCATACACCACCTCAAGGTCATGTATGAGCATATAAAAAGCAGGGACTTTGATTTTATGGCAGTTTACGGCAAGCTTGAGGAGTTCGGCAGGAAGCAGCAGATATCCCAGAAGACTATCATCAATATGCAGCGTGTCTTCGAGGAGCTGGTGATGCAGGCTCTTATTCCCACATCCGATACTGAGATAAACCTGACATTCACCGCAGAATACTCTGAAGCCAATTCTTCAGTGGAGCTGCGTTTCCGTTATACTGGAGTGGAATTAAATCTTATCGACAGATGTGACCAGATATCCAGGAAGATTGTGGATAGCGCATTGTCCTCATATTCCCACTCATACTCCGATGGAATGAACACAGTCATATGTGGGATAAGGGGCGGGGTGTAAATATGAGAAAAAGCATTATAGTACTTATCATATTATTCATTCTCACAGGCTGCGGAAAGAAAGAGCAGAAGGAGATAACATCTGTCTGGCAGCTTGACGATAGCAGTTATACAATCGGCTACGGCGAAGGGCATTCTGCTTATTATGCAATGAAAGAGTTTCTTCCTAATGCAAAGCTTCATTCCTACCCTGACCATATCACAGGTTTTGAGGCGGTAAAAACTGGAAAGATTGACGGCTATGCATATGAACGGCAGCTCATGGAACTGGCCATGAAAGAGGGACTCTCCGGTGTTCATATACTTAAGGAGAATATCGGAAAGCCAATAGATCTGGCAGTAGGAATCTCTCCTGTGACAAAAATTCCTGACTTTGAGAACAAGATAAACACCTTCATCGCAGAAATACGCAAAAACGGCATATATGATGAAATGGTGAAAAGATGGCTCAATGGTGATATATATGCAGAGATGCCGGAAATCAAGAAAGCGGAGAACCCTGTTTACCATCTTGCTGTGGGAACAACTGGCGAGATTCCTATGTTCACCTTCTACAAGGGGACAGAGCTGGAAGGATTCGACATTGAGCTTGCAAAGCGTTTTGCCCTGTGGCTGAACGCAGACCTGGAATTCAAGGTATACAACTATGGCAGTATTATTGCCGCAGCCACCTCCGGAGACATTGACTGCATCATGGCAAACCTGAATGTGACACCGGAGCGCCTGGAGAGCATAAGGTTCTCCACCACTATCTTATCTGTAGAAAACACTATTCTTGTGAAGAATACCGATAATGTGGCACTCATGAGCGGCTTCAAGGACAGCTTCCTGAAGACCTTTGTGCGGGAATCAAGATGGAGACTTATTGTAAACGGAATCGGAATCACTATCCTTATCTCCATATTATCTGCCTTGTTCGGCACTGTGCTGGGCTTCGGAATATGCGCCCTGCGGATGAGCAGGAACAGGCTGGTCAACGCTGTTTCCCTTGCGTATATCAGGATAATGCAGGGAACGCCTATGGTAGTTCTTCTGATGATCATGTTCTATATTGTCTTCGCCGGATCAAGCATATCCGGAATCTGGGTGGCAGTAATAGGATTCGGCATGAACTTCGGCGCCTATGTGAGCGAGATGATAAGGACAGGTATCCTGGCAGTTGATAAGGGACAGATGGAGGCAGCTCTGGCCCTGGGCTACACAAAGCCCCACGCCTTCATGAAGATAGTGCTTCCACAGGCGGCACGGCACTTCCTGCCGGTTTATCAGGGAGAGTTCATAAGCATGGTGAAGATGACCTCTGTCGTAGGATATATTGCGATACAAGACCTTACCAAGGCCAGCGACATCATAAGGAGTCGGACCTTCGAGGCATTCTTCCCTCTTATAACCACCGCTGTAATCTACTTCATCATTGCATGGCTCTTGACCCGTGTGCTGACTATGCTGCAGAACAGGCTTGATCCTAGAAGAAAAAAGTAATCAGTTTTATTCCCACTCTATAGTTGCCGGTGGCTTTGATGTGATATCCAGGGCCACCCGGTTCACATGTGCCACCTCGTTGACTATGCGGGTTGAAATTTTGTCCAGCACATCGTAGGGAATCCGGGCCCAGTCGGCAGTCATGCCGTCGATGGAGGTGACAGCCCTTACCACCACGGTGTAGTCGTAGGTGCGCTGGTCTCCCATCACCCCCACAGAATGGATATCTGGAAGGCATGTGAAGTACTGCCATATCTCCCGCTGGAGCCCTGCGCTGCGGATCTCCTCTCTGAGGATGGCATCGCTTTCCCGCACTATGGCAAGCTTCTCGGGGGTAATCTCCCCCAGCACCCGCACCCCTAGGCCAGGTCCCGGGAAGGGCTGTCGCCACACCATCGATTCGGGCAACCCCAGGGCTGTCCCGAGGGCCCGGACCTCGTCCTTGAACAGACGGTTCAGGGGCTCAAGTAGCTTGAAGTTCATATCCTTGGGCAGGCCGCCTACATTGTGATGGCTCTTTATAGTCTGGGCTGTCTTGGTGCCGCTCTCTATCACATCAGTGTAGAGGGTTCCCTGGGCCAGCCACTTGATATCGGTTCCCTTTAAAAGCTTTGCAACCTCGTCCCGGAAGGTGTAGATGAACTCCCCTCCTATGACCTTGCGCTTCTTCTCCGGGTCTGAGACTCCCTTGAGCTTCTCCATGAAGCGCTCAGATGCATCTATCTTGATAAGATTCAGGTCCATGTTCTTGGAGAAGGTCTCCATGACAGATTCGGCCTCCCCCTTTCTGAGCAGTCCGTGGTCTATGAACATGCAGTAGAGGTTCTTTCCTATAGCCTTGCTCAGGAGAGCTGCAACCACAGAGGAATCGACACCGCCGGAAAGGCCCAGCAGCACTTTATCGTCCCCTACTTTGGCCCGTATCTCCTCTATCTGCCGCTGTATGAAATCCTTCATGGTCCAGTCAGCCTTGGCCTTGCAAACCTTGAACACAAAGTTCCGGAGTATCTCCAGGCCGTACTGGGAATTCCGCACCTCCGGGTGGAACTGGAGGGTGTAGATATGGCGGGCCTCGTCGGCACTGGCTGCATTCATGCAGGTTGCGCTTGAGGCTATAGTCTTGAAACCGGGTGCCAAAGAGGCAACCTGGTCGCCGTGGCTCATCCACACCACCTGCTGCATAGGGAGCCGGTCAAAGAGCACTGAACTCCGGCACTCTATCTCGGCCCTGCCGTATTCCCTCTTTTCTGCCGACTTCACACTGCCCCCCAGCATATGGTGGGTCATCTGCATACCGTAGCAGATTCCTAATATTGGGATTCCTGATGTGTATATAGCCGGGTCGCATTTGGGTGCATCCTGGTCATATACGCTGTTGGGGCCGCCTGAGAAGACAATGCCCTTCACATCCCCCATCGCAGTTATATCAGACAGCTTCATATCGCCGCTGTGAAGCTCGCTGTAGACTCCGAATTCCCGGATTCTGCGGGCAATCAGCTGGTTATACTGGCTGCCGAAGTCAAGAACAATTATCTTGTCCATACCGGTTTTCTGATCATGGTGTCATCCCTTTCGTAGCCTACGGAGATGATGGTGATAGGAGTCCCTGTGTACTTCTCTATGAACTCCACATACTCCCTTGCCTTCTGGGGCAGATCCTCAAACTTCTTGGTGCCGGAGATATTCTTCTTCCATCCCTTGAAGGTCTGATAGACCGGTTTTGCATTCTCAAGCATATCCACACGGGCAGGGAAATCGGTGACGGTCTTGCCGTCAATCTC
>JAFXTY010000048.1 GCA_017535435.1 Spirochaetia bacterium
CTTACCTTTGAAAAGGCAAACAGAATGAAAGGTAAGACTGGTGAGAACCTGATCTCCCTCCTGGAACGGCGTCTTGACAACATGGTTTTCAGACTTAGATTTGCAGCAACAAGAAAGCAGGCAAGACAGCTGGTTAACCATGGACATATCCTGGTTAATGGCGAGAAAGTGACAATTCCTTCCTACCTGGTTAAAGCAGGGGATGTCATCGAGATCAAAGAAGGAAGCAAGAACTTTGTTATCATCAAAGAGAGCCTTAAGGAATTTACAAAGTCCGGCGTTATGCCATGGCTTGAAGTCGATCCAGATGCTATGAAAGGAACTGTTAAGGCACTGCCGCTGAGAAGCGAAGTCACAGACTTGGCTGATATCAACGAGCAGCTGATTGTAGAATTCTACTCGAGGTAATTAGATGGCAAGAAAAAACCTTTTAAAAGGGTTTAAGAAACCTTCGGGACTTTCCTTTGAACAGAAAGATCTTACCCAGAATTATGGAAAGTTTGAGGCCTATCCATTCGAGAGGGGCTTCGGAACAACTATCGGCAACACCATGCGCCGTGTGCTTCTTTCCTCTATTCAGGGATTTGCTGTGGTTGCTGTTCGTTTCACCAGCCGCGATGCTGATGGAAAACCCCATGTCATTTCAAGCGAATTTGACAGTATCCCAGGGGTAGTGGAAGATACACCGGAGATTATCAGCAACCTGAAGTCTCTTTGCGTTGCTCTTACCAATGAAGATGAAGACAGAACCATTATCCTTGAGAACAAATCAGGATGTGTGATCACTGGAAAAGATTTCGAGGTGGACTCCAACATAAAGATTATGAATCCGGATCTTAAGATTGCTACCATTATGAAGGATGCAAATCTGGATATGGAGGTTCAGATTTCTCTTGGAAGAGGATATGTTCCAGCCGAAGTCAACGAACAGTATAAAGAAGTTGTTGATGCAATTGCTGTAGATGGCATTTTCTCCCCTGTCACAAAGGTCAGATATTCCATCGAGGACACACGTGTCGGCGACAGCCGCAATTACGATAAGCTTATCCTGGAGGTATGGACCGACGGTACAGTATCTCCCGAGGACGCTGTAGGCGAGGCTGCCAAGATTGCAAAGGAACACTTCACAATCTTCATCAACTTTGACGAGAAAGTGATCAACAGCGAAGAGGAGAAGGATAAGACCGACAAGCATATTCAGGAGGTCAAGAACACTCCTGTAGGTCAACTTGAGCTTTCGGTACGTGCAAGCAACTGCCTTAACAAGGCAAAGATATCAACCCTTGGCGACTTGACTGCAAAAACCGAGGAAGATATCCTTAAGACCAGAAACTTCGGTAAGAAGTCCCTGGCAGAGATCAAGGGCAAGCTTGAAGAGTGGGGTCTTACTCTGGGTATGACAGAGGCAGACTACGCTAATAGAAAAATAGGACCAAAAACAATACAGAAGGAAAACAAAGATGAAGCATAAATCAGGTTTTAATGCGCTTAACATGAGAAGCGACCGCAGAAAAGCGGTAAAAAGAAGCATGGTTACCTCTGTCTTTAAATACGAGAGAATTAAGACAACCAAAGCAAGAGCTCTTGAGATCAGAAGAATGGCCGAGAAGATGATTACCCGGGCAAAAGAGGATTCTGTACATAACCGCAGAGTCGTTGCCGAGGATATCAAGGACGAGGCAGTTCTGGCAAAGCTCTTTACTGATATTGCTCCAAGATTTGCCACAAGAAACGGTGGATATACAAGAATCCTTAAGCTGGGCAGACGGAACAACGATGCTGCCGAGATTGTCATTCTTGAGCTTGTGGACAGAAAGGTAAAAGAGAAGAAAGACAAGAAGGATAAGAAGGAAAAGGCAAAGAAGGCTGAGGAGACAAAGGCTCCAGCAGCAGAGAAGGCCTGACCTTTTTAGTTTGATCAATAAGCAGGGGGAAGTTTCTACTTCCCCTTGTTTGTATCAGGATGTGCGGATGGAAAAGGAAGGTTACATAGTAAGGCGGCGGAAAAAGCTTGACGAGATCAGGGGACAGTATAACCCTGCACCTGCCCTTTGCGACACAGAACCATACCGCTTCAAGGAAATGGGCTTCGCCGAAAAGCTTATAAATATGGAAGATGAGGGCCTTGCAAGCATCATAGAGCTTGATGACCTTGTGCAGGGAACCGACACAGTCATAGATTTTTCAGACGGTGTATACGAGATCAACTCAAGCGTATATCAGAATAAGGAAACTCCGGCCGATGAAGAGCTGCGCCGCCTTATTGCCGATGCCATAGGCTTGGATAAAGAGCCGGCTGCCCCGGCTGCCCAGCCTGAAGAACCGGAAAAGCAAGAGGAGTTCATCCCCTCCGACAGACCAGGCATGGCAGAAACAATTGCTGCCCTTCTTGCCGGCACAGGAAGTCCTTATGCCGCCATACTTGCCAAGAAAGATGGTGCATTTACAGATGTGTTTGCTCCAGGCTTCGGCAGCCGGAATGGCAGTGTATTCAGTTTCCCGCTGGAGGGGGAGGTATGCACTCAGCTTCTGTCAATGCGGCGCACCCTTATTATTAATTCATCCTTCTGCGAACTGCCGGAACTTACCGGCCTTATTCCAGCCCAGCACCTCAAGCATATTCCGAGCTGCTGTTTTGCCCCTCTGGGGACTGATCCTGAAGGCAGGTATCTTTTCTTTGCCTTCGACAGCACAGTCATCACATCAGATAATGTGAAAAAAATCATAAAAAAAATCAATAATATCCCTGTTCTTGCTTGACCCTGCAAATAAATACATATATTATATTTAACTGGAATAATATGTGTTAGGAGGAAGTATGATATACATATGGTTTTGTATTCTTCCTCTCTTAGGTTTGATAATAGGTTGGACTGTACGTTGGGTATATGCCAAGTTTCAGCTTTCATCTTCTGAGCAGAAGGCAGAGCGCATCAAGCAGGATGCCGTAAAAGAGGCGGAAGCGATAAAGAAGGAGCTTGTCCTTGAGACAAAGGATCAGCTCTTGAGGGAGCGCAACCAGCAGGAACGGGAATTCCGAGACAGACGTGCTGAGCTTCAGAAGCAGGAAAGACGACTTATACAGAAAGAAGATAACCTGGACAATAAGTTAGGTATCTTGGAGAAGCAGACACAGGAAATTGCTGACCGTGAGAGAGGTTTAAAGGAAAGAGATTCTGCCCTTACAGAGCAGGAGAATATCTGGCGCAAGAAGCTGGAGGAAGTTTCCCAGCTTACTGCAGAACAGGCAAAGCAGCTTATTATTCAGTCTATGGAGAACGAGGCAAGACATGATGCCCAGGTTCTTCTGAACAAGATTGAGCAGGAAGCCCAGCTGAGTGCTGAGAAAAAAGCCAGAGAGATTCTTGTAACCACAATTCAGAGAGTTGCCACAGAAGTAACCGGTGATGTTACTGTCACCTCGGTTTCTCTGCCTACCGACGAGATGAAGGGACGTATTATCGGCCGCGAGGGAAGAAACATCCGTACACTGGAGACCCTTACAGGTGTAGATATTATTATCGACGATACACCGGAGGCTGTTGTTCTCTCCTGTTTCGACCCGGTCAAGAAAGAGATTGCCAAGGAAGCCCTGGAGCGTCTGGTTATGGACGGCCGTATCCATCCGGCCCGCATCGAGGATGTGGTTCAGAAGGTCACTAAGGATATCAACCAGGTTATTTATGACGAAGGCGAGAAAGTTCTCTTTGATGTAGGTATTCACAATATGCCTCAGGAGGGAATCCGCGCTCTGGGCCGGCTCCACTTCAGGACCAGCTATGGCCAGAACGTGCTGCAGCACTCCAAGGAAGTTGCCATCATAGCAGGCCTTATTGCCGCAGAGCTGGGTGCAAACCGGTCTCTTGCACACCGTGCCGCACTGCTGCACGATATCGGCAAGGGCGTTGAGTCTGACGGCGAAGGAAACCATGCAGAGGTTGGTATGGAGATTGCCCGGAAGATGGGCGAGGATCCACGGGTAGTGAACGCCATCGGAGCTCACCACAACGATATCGAGCCTACAACTCTGGAAGCCATAATAGTGCAGATTGCAGATGCAATTTCTGCCGCACGTCCCGGTGCCCGGAAAGAGACTATCGACAACTATATCAAGCGGCTTGAGAACCTGGAGAATGTTGCACTCCAGTTCGAGGGCATTGAAAAAGCATATGCAATCCAGGCAGGCCGTGAGCTGCGTATCCTGGTGAACAGCGATCAGATCAACGACGAGAAGGCTGCAGAGCTTTGCCGCCAGATCACCAAGAAGATCGAGACAGACCTGCGCTATCCTGGAAGAATCAGGGTTACAATAATCCGCGAGACCCGGATAGTGGAATATGCCCGCTGATACAATCAACATCCTGTTCCTCGGAGACATTATAGGTCAGCCTGGGAACAGGGCTGTTTTCTTCAATCTTAAGAATCTCATCAAGAAATATAATGCAGATTTCACAGTTATAAACGGCGAGAATTCGGCCGATGGTTTCGGTCTCCTGCCTGCCGCTGCCGACCAGTTTTTCCAAAGCGGTGCCGATGTGATAACTACCGGCAATCATGTTTGGCAGAAGAGTGAGCTCTATCCATATCTGGACGAGAAAGATGCTGTCCTGCGCCCTGCAAACTTCCCGGCCGGAGTTCCAGGTCACGGAAGCTGTATTGTGGAAAAGCATGGTGTGAAAATTGCTGTAATGAACCTTCAGGGCAGAGAGAATATGAGCACTATCGACTGTCCTTTCCGCTGCGGCAAGGAGCTGGCAAAAAAACTTAAGAAAGAGACA